>JBKGZJ010000008.1:0-33913 GCA_046545635.1 Thiohalophilus sp.
CGCACAATCCACACGCCGAAGGCGATCCCGACAGTTTGCAGACAGGGTGTTTTCCTCGTCCCTCTAACGCGTCCCTTGGCCCTGATACGGATGTGTTGTATGATTGCCGCCGTTCGAAATCCGTCGGGGCGTAGCGCAGCCTGGTAGCGCATCTGCATGGGGTGCAGAGGGTCGCAGGTTCAAATCCTGCCGTCCCGACCAATCTTAATTTTTGCACGGCCCTTCCCAATGGGATGTAGGAGGGGCTTCCAGCCGCGACTTCTCAAATTTCGGCAGGTCGCCGATGGAATCGCCTCCCACAACCGAGTTGATTGGTTATGGAGCTGGGTTTCCGGCCCTCCGGGCGTTCGCTGAACGGCGAACCAGTGGTTCGGTTTCAGCTCACCCTGCCGTCCCGACCATATTCAGTTACTAGGGGCCAGGTCCTGGTGTCTGGTATCTAGCCCTTGGCCCTTTTTTCGACAGGCTGCGGTCTGTCTGTCGGTCACTTCGCTGTGAATAAAAAGATCATTGAGAATACCCGCCAGTAATGAGTAAGGTGCGTCCTGTCACCATCAACCTTTGAATTCAGCCCTGGAAAGGTGCGTAGAACGACCCTGCCTGACATTTGTGGGAGCCGAGCCCTCTCGGCGACCCTCCCTCGACGTTCGCACCATCGCCAACCCATCGGCCAGCGGGCTGGCCTCCTACCTTTCTCTGCCAACTGCCAACTGCCAACTGCCAACTAAGCACTCAGCACTCAGCACTCAGCACTTTTTTATGATCCCCCGTTCGCTCAGCAGGCCGATGACGGCCTGGACGGATTCTTCGAGGGGTTGTTCGGCGGTGTTGAGGTGCAGTTCGGGTTTGAGGGGGGCTTCGTAGGGGGAGCTGATGCCGGTGAATTCGGGGATTTTGCCTTCGCGGGCCTTTTGATACAGGCCCTTGGGATCGCGTTTTTCGCACACTTCGACCGGCGCATCGCAATAGATTTCCAGAAAGTCGCCGTGGGGCATCAGGTTGCGGGCGATTTCCCGATCCTGGCGCAGGGGGGAGATGAAGGCGGTGAGGACGATGACCCCGGCCTCGATGAACAGCTTGGCCACGTTGGCGATGCGGCGGATATTCTCGTGCCGATCCTCGATCGAGAAGCTGAGATCGCTGCACAGGCCGTGACGCACGTTGTCGCCATCGAGCACGAAGCTGTGGCAGCCCCGGGCGTAGAGCTCTTTTTCCACGGCGTGGGCGAGGGTGGATTTGCCCGAGGCGGACAGGCCGGTGAACCACAGGACGGCACTTTTGTGGTGATGCAGGCTTTCGCGCTGCTCGCGATCGACGCTGGCGGCGTGCCAGACGACGTTGTTGTTTGCTGCGGTCATGCGGTTTCCCGGGGTTGCGAGGCCATGAAATTAAAATAATGCGTGACCCAGTAATATATAGTAAAATATCCTGCTATTTCAACGGGTTATTCCGGGTTTTTCCAGTATGAAATTTTTACCGATTTTTCTCGATATCAGGGACAAGCCCTGTCTGGTGGTGGGCGGCGGCCGTATTGCCGCGCGCAAGGTGTTTTTGTTGCTGCGCGCCGGCGCCCGGGTCACGGTGGTCGCGCCCGCGTTGTGCCATGAACTGGCGGAACGCCAGCAGGCCGGTGATCTCGAGCACATTGCCCGTGAGTTTACCGAGACGGATATTGATCACCCCTATGTCGTCATTGCCGCGACCGATAATGAGGGGGTGAACCGACGGGTGTCCGAACTGGCCAAAGCAAAGAATATTCCGGTCAACGTGGTGGATGCGCCGGAGCTGTGCAGTTTTACCATGCCTTCGATTATCGATCGCTCGCCGGTGCAGATCGCCATTTCCACCGGCGGCGCCTCGCCGGTACTGGCCCGGTTACTGCGTTCCCGACTGGAAACGGTCATTCCTCCCGCCTACGGGCATCTGGCCTCGCTGTTGGAACGTTATCGGGAGAAGGTCAAACAACGCTTCGGTAGCATTACCGAGATTCGCCGTTTCTGGGAAGCGATTCTGGAAGGGCCGGTGGCCGATCGGCTGTTGGCCGGCAAGGAGCATGAGGCCGAAGCCCTGCTCGAACAGGCGGTCGCCTCGGGGCAGGCGCCGTCGCTGGAAGGGGAGGTCTATCTGGTCGGCGCGGGACCGGGTGATCCGGATCTGCTGACCTTCAAGGCGCTGCGGCTGATGCAGCAGGCCGATGTGGTGGTTTACGACCGGCTGGTGTCCCAGGGTATTCTGGATATGGTCCGCCGCGATGCCGAGTTTATCTATGCCGGCAAAGAGCGCAACAAACACACGATTCAACAGGAAGATATCAATACCCTGCTGGCCCGACTGGCCAGGGAAGGCAAGAAAGTCCTGCGCCTCAAAGGCGGGGATCCGTTTATCTTCGGCCGCGGCGGCGAGGAGATCGAAACCCTGATGAAAGAGGGTGTCAGCTTCCAGGTGGTACCGGGCATTACCGCCGCCGCCGGCTGCGCCGCCTATGCCGGCATCCCGTTGACGCATCGTGATTATGTCCAGTCCTGCACCTTTGTCACCGGCCATCTCAAGGACGGCAGCATCAACCTGAACTGGCCGAGCCTGGCGCAGCCGGGGCAGACGCTGGTGTTTTACATGGGGTTGCACGGCGTCCGGGGTATTTGCGAGAACCTGATCCAGCACGGCCTGGCGGACAGAACCCCGGCCGCCCTGGTGGAAAAAGGCACCAGCCAGGAACAGAAGGTCCACCTCGGCAGCCTGGCGACACTGCCGGATCTGGTGCAAAACAACGATATCAAGCCTCCGACCCTGATTATCGTCGGTGAAGTCGTGGCGCTGCATGACAAGCTGAAGTGGTTCGACCCGACGGGGCATGAGGATAAAAAATAGTTGGCAGTAAGCAGTTTGCAGGAAAGAAAGTTGGCAGTCGTCAGTAGGCAGGAAAGAAAGTTGGCAGTCGTCAGTAGGCAGTTGGCAGAAAAGAAAGTTGGCAGTCGTCAGTAAGCAGTAAGCAGAAAATTCAACATCAACCATCCTGTTTTGGTTTTCGACTGCCGACTGCCGACTGCAAACTGCCAACTTCACTCAATGGAAACGGTTTGCCGACGGCGTAGCCCTGGATATAGTCGATATTGCAGTTTTTCAGCTTTTCGCGGATTGTTTCGTCTTCGACGTATTCGGCGATGATTTCAAGTCCCAGTTCATGTCCGATGTCCGTGATTGCGTTGATGATAGAGTGGTTGACCTCATTGTTGTCGATATTGCGGACAAATTTCCCGTCGATTTTAATGTAGTCAACGGGGAGTTCATGCAGATATTGAAACGAGCTGACACCGGTTCCAAAGTCATCCAGCGCGAACCAGCATCCCAGTTTTTTCAGGGTATTGATAAAGTGCAGGGCTTTATCAAAATTGGAGATGGCGGCGGTTTCGGTGATTTCAAAAGTAAGCATCGATGGATTGACGTACCTCCCTTGCAGCCGCTGGATGGTGTAATCAAGGAATTCGTCATCACACAGCGACTGTCCTGACAGATTGATGTTATAGTGGTTGCCGCCGAAGTTTTCGATGGCCTTGTTTTCAAAGCAGGATAAGAATGTATCCACAACCCAGCGATCGATACGGGGCATTAACAGATAGCGTTCCGCGGCAGGAATAAATTCATCAGGCAGGACTGTTCGGTCTTCGGATTGCATTCTCAGAAGAATTTCGTAATGTCCGGGGAATTCGCCTTCCGGTGGGACTAAAGGCTGAATTTCCTGGCAAAAAAGCAAAAAGTCATCGGCGTCAAGTGCCTCATTGATTTTGTTATACCACTGCAGTTCACTGTTGCGGCGAATGAAGTCTTTGTCGCTGGGGGCATAGGTATGAATACAGCTTCTGCCTTTATCCTTGGCTATATAGCAGGCTGAGTCAGCAAGCATAAGAAGCTCGGAGTGCGAGTTTATACTCGCGTTGATAGGCGCGAGCCCTATACTTATGCCGATCTCGAATGAGCTTTCATGCCAGATATATTTAAAGTCCGCGACAGCACCCTTGATTTCACCGGCCAGGGATTCTGCTTCATTGGCGGGCGTATCGTAAAAAATAATGCCAAATTCATCCCCGCCGAGGCGGGCGATAAGATCATGTCGACGAATCCGGCTCTTGATTTGATGGCTGATCTGTTTAAGCAGTATGTCACCGGCAAGATGGCCGCATGTATCATTTATGATTTTAAACTGGTCAAGGTCGATGTAACACAGAGTGTGTTCTGTGTCGCGATCGCGGGCGTCTTTGAGTGCTTCCTGCAGCTGGCGCTCAAATTCTCGTCTGTTGTATAGATCCGTCAGATCATCATGAGATGCCTGGTAGGCAAGCTTGTCAGACATATGCTTGACGTCGGAAAAATCGTGAAATATCAGCGCAATGCCGATTACGCGTCCTGTACGATCCATGATCGGGCTTGCTGTATCCTTGATGACCAGTTCGGTATTATCCGGTGTTACGAGGGTCAGGTACGGATCATGACTCAGGTTCTTCTTGTCACGAATTACCCTGTCTACCGGGTATTTAGTGATGGAGTCGGAGTTTGCATGGCGTACTCTCAACACTTTATGAATACTCTGGTTTTGCATGTTTTTAAGGCGGGTTCCGGTCAGTATCTCGGCAGCTGGATTCATATAGGTTATATTTGATTCGGTGTCAGTGGTGATTACTCCTTCGCCAATCGATTCCAGTGTTACCTGGGCCTTGCTTCGCTCAACATAGAGTTCGTTTTCACTCTTTTTGACAAGCTCATCCTGAGTCGCCTTCAGGGAAGTCGACATGGCGTTGATATTTCTGGAAAGCGAGTCAAGTTCTTTTATATGCGAGGATTCAAGCTGGTACCCGACGTTTCCCTCGCGAATGATATCGATTCCATGCAATATTTTCGTGAACGGTGTTGTTATACGCTTGATAAACGCGAGAGCGACAATGACCGTAATCAGGAGGAGAAGTAATGTTATAACGACCCCCTCGAGGATTATTGCATTTTTTTCTTTTTCAAGTTCCTGCGTAGAGACCGTTACGCGGAGAGCGCCAACTTTATTGCTCTTGTCTGTCTTATCGGGAGCAAAATCGTCTACCGGCTCTGTAGAGCGGAATATCCCGGTCTCGATATGGAGTTTATCACTGTCGGATGCAGGGTCATATTTTGTATCCGCTACAGAGGCTATGGCTTTGCCCTCATTGCTGTATATGCTGACTTTAATTATCTCGTTGTTTTCTGCAAAGTCAGAAAGCAAGGATCTTGTATAGGCGTCATTTCCGGAGATAATGCCATATTCAAGGGAATTGGCAAGAGTTCTCGTCATGGTTTTGACCTTGCTTGTAAGTCTGTATTCGGCGTCACTCATACGGTTGGTGATGTGTGAAGCTGTTAATATCACCGCAACAACCAGCAGCGGAAATATTGCAATCGCAAGGATTTTAAACTTCAGACTGTTCATGGTCTTGATCCTTTTCTGATCGTCTTTTCCGGGTTATCCGTTGAAATGTTTATGCCAAGCGATTTGGCTACCTGGGGGTTAACTTTAATCGTGTAAGTTCCCGGGTGAATGACATTTCCGTTTTTGCACTTTGTTGGATCGTTTATGTAATTGTATGTCTCGTCGGCAAGCGATTCCGGCCTGGAGTAAATGCCGATGAGCGCCCCCGCTTTGACAAAGGCACTGGAATAGCCGATTACAGGAATATTGAAGTGGTAGCTTGATATCAGTATATTTCTTGCCGTCCCGCGGTTGTATACGGCCTTGTTGTGTAGCGCGACGATGGCGTCTACCTCTTTTTTCGCCAGCAGTTTGATCGCGGCATGGATGTCACCATCCAGTTTTGTACGGATAACCTCGATTCCGTGATTTGCTGAGTCAATATCGCCTGTCCACGAGGTGTTATCATCTGCTGACTCGATGATGCCAATCCGCCTGGTATCCGGTAATTCCCGGTTGATGACGCCGGTTATTCTGTCTGGCGGCTGATCAATGACGATCCCGCAATGGCGGCCTGTACTGCCCGCGCGTTGGCTCAGAATTGACATGTAGTCTTCACGGGTCAGCATGGTGGCGATATGCGGGGCAGGGCTGTTAATACGGGACAGGGCTATGGTGCTTTTTTTTCCTGCTGTTACCACAACAGCGGCATCACGGGTGATTCGCTGAAGCATGTCATGATCCAGCTTATTGATATTGAAAAATACCGGGTTGTTGCCTGATTCCGGGTCAGCCTGGCTTAGCTGTTCGAGCCGCTCCCTGAACATTCTGTAGGCACCGTTGTCGTCGCTCAAAAACAGCACAATCTTGTCGTTGTGCTGCGCGGGAAGCGTACCTGCTGTAAACAGAAACAGAATTGCGAGTATCAGACGGCCAGGCCACTTCAGGCCGCGCGATCCGAACAGATCCGTTACACGAAAGGTGGTGCGCTCAGACATCATCTGTCCCCGGTAATGCCGTCAATGCGCCTTTTCGCGGTACCCGGGCATTGTGCTGCAATCCGGGCAAGGAGGTCGGGCGGCCATGTGTCAGCGGGGAGCTGTGTGTCGCGTGCAAGTGTCATGTTCGTTACTGGTCGAGCGCGTGTCCGGGTTGGGAACCGGCTGTCGGCTCCGGATTACTTTCTATAATTATCTGACCTTCTGTCAGGATATAGGACGGAGTATGCCGGTTTGCCGCAAAACCTGCCCTTCTCTTATAAAGATATCCTAAAGATATGATAATATTTCATTTTTTGGCTTGGCAGCAATAATTTTATGAGTATTCCCCGGTACACCGACGCACCGCACAAGAATCGCCAGGATCTGCGCAATCTGCGTCGCATGCTGCCGTATTTGTGGGATTATCGGGGCCGGGTACTGGTTGCGCTGATCAGCCTGGTGCTGGCCAAAGTGGCGACAGTGGGTATCCCGGTCCTGCTCAAGGAAATTGTCGATACCCTTGACACCACACAGGAACAGGCGCAGGCCGTGGCGGTGCCGATTGTGCTGCTTCTGGCCTACGGCGCATTACGCCTGGGCAGTTCGTTCTTTAATGAAATGCGTGATGCCGTGTTCGCCCGGGTACGTTACGGCGCTATGCGCAAGTTATCCCTGCAGGTCCTGAGACAGTTGCACCGGTTGTCCCTGCGCTTTCATCTGGAGCGTCGCACCGGCAATATTACCCGCGATCTGGAGCGAGGCGCCCAGAGTGTCAGCTCGATCATGAACTACATGGTCTTCAATATTCTGCCGACGCTGGCTGAATTTCTGATGGTGGCCGTTATTCTGCTGGGCCAGTATGACGTCAAGTTTACGATTGTCACCTTTTTAACGGTCGGCGTGTATGTCGCCTACACCTTGCTGGTCAGTGAGTGGCGTATGAGTTTCCGCCATCGCATGAATGCCATGGATTCGCAAGCCAATGGACAGGCGGTGGACAGCTTGCTGAATTATGAAACCGTCAAGTACTTTAATAACGAACAGTTCGAGTTGCAGCGCTATCACGACACCCTCAATGAATGGGAACAGGCGGCGGTCAAGAGCCAGACCTCCATGTCCTTGCTCAATTTCGGGCAGGGCGCGATTATCGCCGTCGGCCTGACCCTGATCATGATTTATGCCGGTCACGGCGTGGTCGATGGCGAGATGACACTGGGTGATCTGGTTCTGGTCAACACCCTCATGCTGCAGATGTTCATGCCCCTGAGTTTTTTAGGGATCATTTACCGAATGCTCAAATATACGCTGGCGGACATGGATCTGGTGCTGAAGTTGCTGCATCGTGAAGAGGAGATTCAGGACGCGCCGGATGCCCGGCTGTTACAGGTCACCCGGGGCAAGGTTGATTTTGAACACGTTGATTTTGCGTATAACGAAGATCGTCCGATTCTCAGGGATATTACCTTTTCGATACAGCCGGGGCGCAAGGTCGCGGTCGTCGGGCCGTCCGGGGCCGGCAAGTCGACGCTGGCCCGACTGCTGTTCCGGTTTTACGATGTGACCGCCGGGCGGATTTTGATCGATGATCAGGATATCCGCCATGTGACCCAGGAGAGTCTGCGTGCCGCCATTGGTATCGTGCCCCAGGATACGGTGCTGTTTAACGAAAGTATTTTCTACAATATCCAGTACGCCCGCCCCGGTGCCAGCCGCGAAGAGGTGGAGCAGGCGGCACGGCATGCGCATATTCACGATTTTATCGTCAACCTGCCGCAGGGCTATGACACCGTGGTGGGTGAGCGCGGGCTGAAGCTCTCCGGGGGCGAGAAACAGCGGGTGGCGATCGCCCGGGTGATCCTGAAAAATCCGGTGATTCTGGTTTTTGACGAGGCCACCTCGTCCCTCGACAGCCAGTCAGAGCAGGCGATTCTCAAGGCGCTGCGGGAAGTCGCCGAGCAGCATACGACACTGGTGGTGGCCCACCGCCTCTCGACCATTGTCGATGCGGATGAGATCCTGGTGATGGAGGAGGGGCAAATCCGCGAACGCGGGACCCATGCCGGCCTGCTGGCAAGCGACGGCCTGTACAGCCACATGTGGGCCCTGCAGCAAAAAGAGCAGCATCGGGAGACGCTCCAGCCGGATCCAACGAAGATCGGATAACCGCCAGCGTGGCAGGGGATTTTCGGCGGCTGTGTCAGGGCGTGATTCGCGCTATAATCTGCCCGCAAACGTATGAGGTGAGGCCATGCAACAAGATATGAAACGCGCCATCGAGTCCGCCGCCGAGTCAAGCTGCGGCGGTGCGGAACCGTATGCCCTGCAGGTGATCGATGACAGCATGGAGCCGGAGTTCCGCCGCCGTTGTATTATCGTGGTCGATCCCACCGGCCATGCCCATCACGGTAGTTACGTCATCGCCCTGATCGAAAACGGCTATATTTTTCGCCAGCTGGTTCAGGAGAATGAACAGTACTATCTGCAGCCGCTCAATGAAGCGTACATGCACGAGAAGCGCCCGATCGAACTCAACGCCATCCAGGGCGTCGTCGTCCAGCAGTCCGGCCCCAAAGGCCGCCGCAAGGACCGCAAACGCTACGACGATTAATTGTCAGATTGGTGGGAATAAACGCAGAGGTCGCAGAGCCGCAGAGTCGCGGAGGTTACAAAATAATTTTGAATGTTGAATTTTAAATTTTGAATTGCGGATTTGTTTTTAATTCAGATTTCAACATTAAACATTTAGAATCACATTCTGATTTCTCTGCGTCTCCGCGCCTCTGCGAACTCTGCGTTTATAATCGGATTCCAGAGAAGGAATTATTTTTTACTCATTTGTTCCGGGCGGAGTTTGGGGGTGAAGAAGTCGATGACGGTGTCTTCGTCCACTTCGTTGCCGTTGTTGTCGTAGAAGGGCTGTTCGTAGTCGCTCCAGCCGCGCAGGCCGGTTTTTAAAGAGGTGACGTTTTTGTAGCCGAGTTTCTGCATGACTTCGGCGGCGAAGATGCTGCGGTTGCCGGAGCGGCAGACGACCACGACATCGCGATCGCGGGCCTCGACCAGTTCGGGGACTGTGTCCTCATAGTCGTATTCACAGGCGGTTTCCAGAATCCCGCGCGGGACGTTGATCGAGCCCGGGATGTGCATGGCGTCGTATTCGTAGGGTTCACGCACGTCGACGATCAGGGTGTCGGGGTTTTCCTGAAGCTGTTCTTCCAGGTCCCAGGGGAAAAGTTCATCGACATGTTTGGCGCTCTCGGCGACCAGTTCGGTAAATTTTTTCATCGTTACAGCCTTGCTGATTGCATAAAACGTCGTCTGTTATCGATATCGGTGGTTAATTTGATTTGTCGAATAACGTGTCGGTGCTCGACAAACGGCGCGGTTATTCGGGGCTGGCACGCGACAGGCCGTGCTCGACGGCCATGACCGCGGCCTCGACCCGGGAGTGGACATCCAGTTTGCGCAGAATGGCCTTGACGTGGAGTTTGACGGTGCCGTCGGAGATGCCCAGGTTGCGGGCGATGGCCTTGTTGCTCTGACCTTCGGCCAGCAGGCCGAGTATTTCGGTCTCGCGCGGGGTCAGTTCGTCAAACGGACTGGCGTTGACGTTCTCTTCGTCAACGTGGCTGCCCTGAACCGCTTTGGCCAGAATCGGGGCCAGATCGGGGGCGACCACGGTCTTGCCGTTGTTGACGATATCACGCAGGGCCAGAACCAGATCATCGGGTTCCATGTCCTTGAGCAGATAACCCTGCGCACCTTCACGCAGGGATTCGAGCAGATCGCCTTCGTCGCTGCTGGTGGTGAGCATGACAATCGGCAGATTCTCGTCATTCTGGCGCAATAATTTCAGCACGCTGAGGCCGTCAATGCCCGGCATGCGCATATCCAGGAGGACCACATCGGGTTTGAGTTCCTCGACCAGACGCAGGCAGTCCTGGCCGGAACCGACCGAAGCGACGATTTCGATGCCCCGACTGGCCAGCAGGCCTTCCAGCCCCACGCGGAACAGGGTGTGATCATCAATTAACAGCACTCGCAGACTCATAATCAACCCTGTAGTTGTAACGGTACTTCAACGGTCTGGACTTCGGGATAACGGAACCGCAGCAAAACCCGGGTGCCTTCGTTGGGTTCGCTTTCGATGCGGACGGTGCCGCCGATGCGTTTGGCCCGTTCATCCATAATGCTCAGACCGAGATGATCGCCGGAGGTACGATCGGAAGACGGCAGGATATTCATGCCGACACCATCATCTTCGATCAGTATCCGGCAGTCGCCGTTGACATCGCTGCGCATGATAACACGAACGGTATGCGCCTGGCTGTGTTTGCGGATATTGTTGAGGGCTTCCTGGATAATACGCAATGCCTGTACTTCGACACTGGCGGGCAGATAGAGCACATTCCACTCCTTTTGCAGGTAGATGGAAATCTCGCTCTGATTGCGAAAACGATCCACCAGATGCTCGACCGCCGGCACCAGACCGCGCTTGTCGATCGGTGCCCGGAAGTGAGTGATGAGCTCGCGCAATTCGGCATAGGCTTCGTCGATATTGTTTTCGATTTTCTCCAGCTCGTACCAGATCGAGGGTTCTTCACCCTGGCGGATGGTCTCATCCAGGACGCGGATCTGAAAGCGCAGACTGGCCAGGGTCTGGGCCAGCGAGTCGTGCAGCTCATGGGCGAGCCGGGTGCGTTCTTCCATGATCGACAGACGTTGCGCCTCGTCCTCGGAACGGGCTTTATCAATCGCCATCCCCAGATGCCGGCCGATGCTGGTGAGCAGATCCTCGATATCCTCGGGCTCGGCGAAATCCTCCTGACTGACAAACAGGTTGTAGACCCCCAGGGTCTTGTCCCGGTATTGCAGGGGGACGACGATCATGCCGATGTCTTCGCTGTCAAAAAAACTGCGGCCGATGATCTTGTCGCATTTTTGCAGGTTGGTCTGGAACATAACCTTGCCTTCGGAGAAGGAGCTGCCGCACAGACACTGCTCGGAAGGGATCAGTTGTTCGCGTTTGACCAGATCCTCGTCCAGGCCGATACTGGAGACCAGGCGCATCTGATTGTTGTTGTCCACCAGTCGCACGACCGCGGCGCGGGCGTTGACCACATCCTTGAGGGTGTGCAGAAAACGGGTCAGCAGATCATCGAGATCCCGGGAGATGTTAATACTGGCCGCGACATCATAGATGATCTCCAGCGAATGGGTTTTGCGCTCGATATGCTTGGTCTGCTTGCGCACCTGGCTTTGCATGTCCAGCGACAGGACTTCCAGCTCATCGGCCAGCGCGTTGAAGTCACCGAACAGTTCCTTGAACTCGTTGGGGACTGCGCCCGGCAGACGGGCGGACAGGTTGCCCTGTCGCAGCTGGGCGGCCCAGTGGCGTAACTGGGTCAGGGGCCTGAGCAGGGTGCGCTGCACCAGGATGATGAGCAGGGCGATAAGCGCCAGCCCGCCGAGGAGCAGGGCCAGGGTGATGGCCACCAGGGTGGAGCCGGCATGGTTGACGTAAAGCAGCCAGGCGCTGGCGATGCCGAGGATGATGAGGACGGCCCCGATCCCGAAAATGGCCCCGCACAGGCGGCTGCGCCAGATACCCGCGTGCGGGGGCGGGGTGTCGGCGGAGCGCCCGGTATTGCCGGAGGACTCAGCACGACTGGCTGCTGTGTGTGGCGTGTTCATCGACATAGTATATGGCAGACCCCGATGGCAAGGCGATGTTCAGGCTGACCTGGACCCATCAAAAAGACGCCCTGACATATTGGATTAAAAGTAATGCGAGCTGTCACTGTCCGTTTTGGGCGGGACGTATTCGGGGTCATTGGGATTGAGGAATATAAAATTGAACTCCCCCGACTCCAGCTCCACAAAATCCAGTGTGGCGCCCTGCAACAGATCGACGCTGTCCGGCGGCACCATCACCGAGACGCCTTCGGAAGTGTAGGTAATGTCATTTTCATCCTGCTGATCGGCAAATCCCATGGCGTACTGTATCGAGCCGGCGTCATCGCGTTTGGCGGCGATACGGATGGGCATGCCTTCCATCTGGTTTTGCTTGGCCGATTGCTTGATTTGTTCCGCAGCTTTGGGCGTCACCGTAATCATATGGACTCCTTCGTTTCGATTGCCTGACAGAGGTTCGCAGACTGGAGATTAATATCCCAGTCATTTAGTCAATTATACATCAATTCGGTTCTCGCGGGTGCGGCGGACAAAGTCGACAAAGCGGCGGGCCCAGTGGTGGCGTGCCGTATCGCGCTGGTGCGCGTAGCAGGCCAGCAGGTTTTTGTGGATCAACCCGTCGTGCTCGCCATCGATGCCGGTGCCGCGCAGCACCCGGTAGGCGAAGCGCCGGGGCCCGGTCAGATTTTCCAGCGCGGAATAGTGAAACTCATGGGCGGGGAATTCCGCCGGCGGATCGGCGGAGTCTGCCGTCGCCCAGAGACTCTCCCCGGTTTCGCGCAGGCGCACATAACCGCGGCCCTGGGGCCGGCTGTGCATGACCACATCCGCGGGAATGACGCCGACCATGGGCGCTGTCTCGCCCTGCCAGCGGATCTGACGACACAGATACATCAGGCCGCCGCACTCGGCATACGCGGGCAAGCCGGCTTCAATCGCGCTGTGAATGGCCTCACGCAGGGGCTGATTGGCGGCCAGCTCCGTCAGACGGGACTCGGGGAAACCGCCGCCGATGAACAGCCCATCGATCGCCGGCAAGCGGGCATCGCGCAGGGTATCGATGGGGACCAGTTCGGCGCCGGCTTGCTGCAGGGCCTCGAGGTCCCCGGGATAGTAAAAGCCGAAGGCCTCATCCCGGGCAATCCCGAGACGGACATCCGGCGGCCGGACCGGTGTCGGGGCCGCCGGCGGTTCACTCGCGGGGAGGGCCGGCGCCTGGCCGGCGATGTGCCGGAGCCGCTCCAGATCCACCTGCTGGCCAATCAGCCGGCCGATGGCCTCGATTTTCCCGGCGGCCTCGGCGTTTTCATTGCTGGGGATCAGTCCCAGATGGCGTTCGGTAATGGCCAGACGGGGGTCGTGATAGACGGCCCCGACCACGGGCAACCGGGTGTAATGCTCGATGACGGCGCGCAGTTTGGCTTCGTGGCGGCTGCCGCGGATCTGGTTGAGAATCACCCCGGCAATATTGACCTGGGGATCGAACGCCTGATACCCGAGGATCAGCGGGGCAATCCCCCGGGTCATGCCCTGCACGTCAATGACCAGAATGACCGGGGTTTCGGTCAGGCGGGCCAGGGCGGCATTGCTGTTGCTGCCTTCGATATCCAGCCCGTCATACAACCCCTTGTTGGCCTCGATCAGCGCCAGATCGCTTGTCCCGGCCTGTTGCTGGAGGGTCTGCAGGATCTCGTCCCGGGGCATGGTGAAAAAATCGAGATTATGACAGGGCCGCCCGGCCGCCTGACCCAGCCACATGGGATCGATATAGTCCGGCCCTTTTTTGAAGGGTTGTACCGTAAGACCTTGCTGCCGGAACGCCGCGCACAGCCCGATCGACAGGGTCGTCTTGCCGGACGATTTATGGGCAGCGGAAATGAGCAATCGATTCATGACAGGGCGGGACCTTTGAAAGGAATTAGCATACCACGCGCACGTTGTCCCGGAACGCAGGCGAGTGAAAAAGCAGTTTCTAGTAACTAGTCGCCAGGAATGAGTCCCTGCCACCGTCCTGTTACACAGGACGGTGGCGAACAATCATGCCTTGTGGTGCGGATCGACATCCTCATCGGCCAAGCTGACGGGCATGAAGCGCAGGATCTTGACCGCCAGGGCGACCATGATCAGGGCCACGGCCACGCCGCCCAGTCCCAGCAGAACCTCCCAGATGCTCGGGGCATAGTGTGCCACCTGACCGTCAAAGAAGCTGCTTTCAATCACTTCCTTGCCCGGGAAGATTTCCAGCGGATAGGCCTGACCGCCGATGATCAGTACATACAGCTGAACCATGCCGCCGAGGATGACCAGCAGGGCACCCAGTCCGACCAGCGTCCGGTTCTTGCCGGTGCTCGGGTGATAGAACAGCAGCAGCGGCAGCAGGGAGCCGATCACAATCTGACCGATCCAGAACAGCTGGGTATAGATACCGCCATCACGCAGGATGAAGGCTTCAATCCCGTGATGTTCGGTCGCATACAAATTGGTCAGGTGGTAGGCCAGGACAAAATAGAGCACGCCGGCAACGAACACCCCCAGCAGGTTTTTCAGGCGCTGGAAGATGGCATCGCCCAGCGGACGGCCGGTCCAGCGGTAGGAGGCCATCAGCACCAGCAGGAAGATCGCCAGACCAAAGGAGAAGGACATGGCAATGAACAGCGGCGCCATGACAGCGGCATCAAACCCCTGGCGGGCAACCAGGAAGCCGAAGATGGAGCCGGTACCGGTGGTCAGAATCAGGCGCCAGAGGAAGGCGACGACACCGACCGGCTTGCTGTATTTGTTCATGCTCTGCTGCATCATCATCCACAGGTAAACGGCAACAATGGCGAAAAAACCGTTATAGAGAATGATGTTCCAGGCAAAGATCGATTTGAAGTTGTAGTAGGTCATGGCCACGATCAGTCGATCGGGGCGGCCCAGATCGAGCACCAGGATCATCAGACCGCCGGCGAGCAGGGCAATGGCCAGCAGTCCGGAGAGTCTGGCCAGTGGCTTGTAAGCCGTTTTATTGAATACGGATGAGATTGACGCGACGTTAAGTGCCCCGGAGGCGGCGACGATCAGAAAGATCGCGAAAATATGCGGCGTGCCCCAGACGATGGCGTTGTTCATGCCGGTGACATAATGGCCCTCATGTTCCATGACATACCAGGCGCCCAGTGCGACCAGAATGATGGCACCGAGAATGCCAAGGAGGGCAAGGTAGCCGAAGCTCCGGCCTTCAATTTCCATGAACTGTACGTTTTTCATTTCGACTGACAACCTGCTTTGTAGATTTTGTTATAGACCCCGGTAGCGAACGCCGGTATTGAGACCCAGATCGGCGCGTAACTGCTCGCCACCATATTGCTCGAGCTGACGGGAAATTTCGCTGTTCGGATCTTTCAGATCGCCAAAGTACATGGCGTTGTGATTGTCGGCATTGCAGGCCTCGACACAGGCGGGAGTACCGTCCTTGTCGACCCGGTGTACGCACATGGTGCACGATTCGACAGTTCCTTTGCCGCGGGGTGCCACGACCTTCTGATCTTCCAGATCTTCGTGGATAAATGAGCGTGCCTTGTAAGGGCAGGCCATCATGCAATAACGGCAGCCGATACAGGTGTGTTTGTCGACCAGTACGATCCCGTCGGCGCGCTTCATCGAAGCGCCGGTGGGGCAGACATCGACACAGGGCGGGTTTTCGCAATGCTGGCACATCAGCGGCAGTGACTGGACGTGACCGGTCTGTTTGTCCTTGACGCTGACCTTGCGGATCCACTGGGCCTTTTGATGGGGATTGGACTTGTCTTCGCTGGCATCAGCCCGACCCCAGCCGTTTTCATCCATGCAGGCGGTGACGCAGCTGTCACAACCTTTTGCGCACTTGTCGGTATCGATCAGGATACCCCAGCGCTGCTCACTGGTAGCAGCCTGTTCCGCCGGGCGGGCGTGTACCTGACGCAGGAAAACCCCGGGTGCGACCGCCATACCGGCTGCAGCGGCGGCTTTACTGAAAAAGTGCCGACGCGACAGGTCCGCGTTGTATGTTTTTTTAGTCATTATTGCTGGTCTCCTTCAGTCAATACCTGCAAGGTTTCGACGGAGAGTTTGTTCCCTTTCAGAGCCATCTTGCCGTGATGGGGATTATCGCCGCTGTTGAAGGTATGCTGATAATCGGTATCCTCAGGCGTATCCCGATGGCAACTGAAGCAGTCGACGCTGACCGAGGCATAATTATGGCAACTGCTGCAAAAATGCTCGTCCTCGCCGAAGCTGGCGAATTGGCCATCTTCTTCGGGGGTGACATGGCAGTTGATACATTCCGCCAGGCTGAATTTGTCAGTCCGAACACCTTCACGCAAGGCTTCGTCGCGTTTGTGCATCAGGTCATCCATGTGGTTTTTACGCATGTACTCGACAGGCGCAACACAACCATATTCCTCAGTCGCCTTCTCTTTGGCTTTGGGAATTTCAGGTGAAGGTGCATCACCTGCCTGCACAGTAAAGGGCAGGGCGATAAGCCCTGCCATTATTGTCGTTTGTATCAACTGTCGTAGTGACACCGTAACTACCCCTGCTTGTTGTTATTCACCCATTGCCATGTCGATGTAGCCGGTCGGGCAAACATCGGCGCAGATGTGGCAGCCGATACAACGTGAGTAATCGGTTGCAACATAACGGCCCATGGTGTGCTGATTTTTGGGCACACGATAGACAGCGTCCTGCGGGCAGTAGATGACGCAGTTATCGCATTCGAAGCACATACCACAGCTCATGCAGCGATCGGCTTCTTCACGGGCCTGCTCTTCGGAAAGCCCCTTCACACGTTCCTGGAAGTGGCCCAGCACGTCATCGGCTGTCGGTACATCTTCCTGACGCTTGAGGCGCGGCGTGTAGTTGAAGTGGCCGAGGAACAGTTCATCCGCCGGGATAATTTCATGTGCCGAACGATCTTCATAGTTATGTACGGCCCATTCCGAGGCGGCGGTGCCCCATTCAGATTCATGGGTATAATCTTTGGGTTCCAGTCCGGCTTCACGCAGCTTGTTGAGCAGGTTGAAGTGGTGTTTGTCGACCTTCGGACGCTTGCCCAGGTTTTCCGCTTTCAGATAGTGATCGATACTTTCCACGGCGATGGAAGCCTGGCCGATGGCGGTCGTCAGCAGGTGCGGACGCACGATATCGCCGGCAACAAAGTGGCCCGGCTTGCCCGGTACCTGGTAATGCTGATCGGCATCGATGAAGCCGCGCTCGTTACCCAGTTCTTCAAAGCCTTCCAGCTTGCCGCCCTGACCGATGGCGCTGACCAGCAGATCCATATCGATGTCGTACTCGGAGCCTTCGATCGGCGTCTTGCCGTCTTCTTCGAGTTTCTGGACACGCAGTGCCTTGGCGCGGCCTTTTTCGTCGATAAGGACTTCGACCGGATTAACACAGTCGATGATCTCGACACCTTCGCGAAGAGCGTCGTTCACTTCGTGCTCGGCCGCGGCCATGCTCTTGATCGGCGAACGGGAGAGCAGGGTGACCTTGGCACCCTGGCGGGCGGCAGAAGAGGATACGTCGTGGGCGGTGTGACCCAGAACAATGTTTTCCGGACGATCCTTTTCGTTAATTTCGGTGATGTGACCCAGACGACGGGCAACGGAGGCCACGTCGATGGAGGTGTCACCACCGCCGACCACGATAACCCGTTCGGACACCAGCTGCAGACGGCCGTCATTGAAGGCTTCCAGGAAGTCGACACCGGTCAGCACGTTCTGTGCCTTGTCGGCACCGGGGATCGGCAGCTTGCGACCGGTCCAGGTACCCACGGCCCAGAGAATGGCGTCGTAGTCTTTTTCCAGCTGTTCGACGGTGACATCCTTGCCGACCCAGGTGTTGAGTTTGACTTCGACACCCATATCGGTGATGCGATTGATTTCGCCGTCCAGCACATCGCGCGGGGTACGATAGCCCGGGATACCGTATTTCATCATCCCGCCGAGAGTGGCGTGGTTGTCAAAAACGGTGGCGCCATAGCCCTTGCGGCGCAGCTGGTAAGCCGCGGCCAGGCCGGCCGGTCCACCACCGACGATGGCGACTTTCTTGCCGTTGTCCTTGCCAACTTCGAAGGTGTATTTGTTGGACAGGCCGGTGTCACCGATAAAGTGTTCGACGGAGTTGATACCGACATAGTCCTCGACTTCGTTACGGTTACAACCGTCCTGACAGGGGGCGGGGCAGACACGGCCCATAACGGAAGGGAACGGGTTGGCGTTGGTTAAACGACGGAATGCATATTCCTGCCAGTCCATGCCTTCCGGCGGTTGCTCGATACCGCGAGCAATATCCAGCCAGCCGCGGATGTCTTCGCCTGACGGGCAGCTACCCTGGCAGGGCGGGGTACGGTGCACGTAGGTCGGGCACTTGTGAGAAGTATCTTCTTTGAAGATCTTGTCCGACCAGGAAGCCCAGTCCGTGTTGGTTTCACCGTCCTTGAACTTGCGGAAGGTTAGCTTGGTGTTCATATCGTCTTGGGAAGTCGCCATGCCTGTTCTCCTATGCGATGTCGGTTATTACCGTCAAATCGTAAAAAATTTAAGCTTCTGCTTCAGTGTCACTCTCAGTATCGTCACTCGGCGCATCGCTGAGAACGAGTGCCTCGCTGACGAGCTGATGAACACTGACAATGTCAGTCATACCGAACCCGTAGTAGGGTAGGACCTTGGTAAACTGGCTTTTGCAAATCGCGCAGATTGCCGCCACGTTGGTCACGCCATTGTCTTCCACAACGCGTTTGTAGGCTTCCATACGCGGTTGGGCGCCCTTGACGCGGAGTTCCATAAGATCGTCGGTCAACAGGCCGCCGCCACCACCACAGCAGAAAGTGGCTTCGCCGATGGCGTCGGCCGGCATGTCGACAAAGTTGTTGCAGGCCGCCCGAATGATCGCGCGGGGAATATCGAACTGACCACCGGGTTTGTCACCCATGCGCGAAGCACGTGCCACGTTACAGGAGTCGTGGAAGGTGAGGGTCATGTGGTCGTTCTCGGACTTGTCGAATTTCAGCTTGTCCTTCTGAATCAGATCGTAGGTGAATTCGCAGATATGCTGCGGCACCGGGTAGTTGGGATCCAGAAAGTCGAACGGACCGGCCAGGGTATTCAGGAAGCTGTAGGCAACACGCCAGGCATGGCCGCATTCACCGAATACGATGCGTTTGACGCCCAGATCCTCGGCGGCCTTGCGGATGCGCAGGGAAAGAGTACGCATGTTTTCATAGCTGCCGATGAACATGCCGAAGTTGGCGGCCTCAGAAGCGTAGGAACTCATGGTCCAGCTCACGCCGGCTTCGTGGAAAACCTTGGCATAACCGATCAGACCGTCCACATGGGGCTCGGCGAAAAAGTCGGCGGAGGGGGTGACCAGCAGGATTTCCGCGCCTTTTTGATCCAGCGGGAACTTGACCGGTACACCGGTATCTTCCTCGACTTCTTCTTCGAGGCCTTCCAGGGTATCGGCCAGGGCCGGTTCGGGCAGGCCCAGGTTGTTACCGACGGTCGCGGCCTTGCCGATGATTTCGTTGCAGTATTTCTGGCCGACCCCAATGGAGTCCATGATTTCACGGGCGGCCATGGAGATTTCGGCGGTGTCGATGCCGTAGGGGCAGAATACGGAACAGCGCCGGCACTGGGAACACTGATGGAAATAGCTGTACCAGTCGTCGAGGACGTCCCTGGTCAGATCCTTCGCGCCGACCAGCCTGGGGAAATATTTCCCGGCAAAGGTGCGGTAACGGCGATAGACCTGGCGCAACAGATCCTGACGGGCCACCGGCATGTTCTTCGGATCGGTGGTGCCCAGATAATAGTGGCACTTGTCGGTGCAGGCACCGCATTTGACGCAGGAGTCCAGATAGACCTGAAGGGAACGGTAACGGCCTCTCAGATCATCGAGCTTTTCCAGCGCTTTTTCTTCCCAGTTATCCACCAGCTCGCCGGGAAAGCCCAGGGGTTCCTGGAACTGTGCCTTGGCCACATACGGCTTGCTGTGTGCCATTACCCCTTCTTTGAGCTTGGGGATAATCGGGTATTCACGCAGTTCTGGTGTTTCGAAGTCTGCCACGTCAGTAATCCTCTAGCGACTTTCCAGTGTATTTACTTTTCGAGTTCAGCGGCCCACGGCGCCAGATGGCGTTTTTCCCGCGGGTTGTCGACCTGGTTGCGACTCGGGCTGAAAAATACACCCGGGGCATGCAACAGTTTGCTGATCGGGAAAATGATCATCAGCAGGGCAACCAATGTCAGGTGAGTGAGCAATAAAAGGTCACCCGGCAGCGGTTCAATGCTGAAACGTAGCAGGCCAAGGAAAAAACCTTTGACCATGACAATGTCGGTATGGGTGACAAAAGTCATGAGCATGCCAGTGACGCCGATTGCAATCAGCAGCAACAGCATCAGATAGTCGGACGGCGCGGATATGTAACGTACGCGATCCACAAAGATACGCCGGGCAAACAGGCCAAGCAGGCCGATGACCATGGCGTATGAGGCGTATTTGCCAAACGGTTGAATCAAATCAACCCAGAACCAGGCTTCAGCCTGAAAGTAACGCAGATGTCGCAGCAATACGAGTAACAGGCCCAGATGGAACAACCAGCCAAACAGCCAGGTCCACTTGGTCGCCTTGAACAGACTGGTGAACAGTACAACTTCCTGTACCATTCGTAATACAACACCGGAACGACTCACGGGAGCCGGTGTCGTGGGAATCTTTAATGGTGCCGGAGTACGTGCATACAAGGTAATCTTGTGTACCAAACCAACAACCAGCAGCAGGGTTGCCGCATAAAATAGTATTGCGTAAGTCACGGACAGCGCCGACATGCTACTGTTCCCTCTACGTTAACTCGTTGTAATTATCGATTTAGATCAGTGACATGGAACAGAGGGGAGTAAAGCTCCCCTCGAATTCCGCAGCGTCAGAGCTTAGACGCAACCTGTCGGCTTGGGCAGACCGGCATATTTACATGCCTGCTTGCCAGGGCCGTACGGGAACAGTTCGTACAGGTACTTGCTGTTACCTTTTTCCTTGCCCAGCTTTTTGCCGATGGCCTTGGTCAGTACACGAACGGCCGGCGCGATCTGATACTCTTCATAGTACTCGCGCAGGAAGTTGATGACTTCCCAATGGTTTTCATTCAGTTCCTGACCTTCGTCTTTGGCCATATATTCGGCAACTTCCGGAGTCCAGTCAGACAGATTGGCCAGATAACCTTCTTCGTCGACTTCCAGCTCTTTGCCACCTACGTTGATAGTACCCATCGTTTATCTCCTATTAAGATACTCTGTGTGTGGATTTGCTCATTAAGTCCATGCGCTGACTTTGTCGTTATCGACAGTCAGCTGAACGAAACCGCTGTAGTCGACAACCTTGACGCCGTCGATCAGCTTGCTTTCGTCGATGCCTCGGGCTTTCAGGTCAGGGCCGAGAACGTAGAACGAAACATCGTTCATGGCACCTGATACTTTTTCAGCAGACGCTGTGCCCTTCATCGCACCATAAACCCCGTCTTCATACAGCATGACGGAGCTGCCTTTAAGAGCGTGACTAATGGCGCTATCGAGGGAGTTACGCTCAAAAGGCGATTTATTTACAGTGTGTAAAATCGGCATTGTTTTTCTCACCTTATACTTAGAAGCTCAATACGACGTCGGACTCATCCATTAATTTGGCGAGTTCGTCGGCGGAGACCACCTTGATGGAATCTTTTTCCGCCCAGTCATCGTCTTCGTCTTCGTATTTCAGATCGAGAAGATCGTCGACGCTCAGACCGCGCGCGTCGAGTGATTCTTTTTCGACATAAATCTTCTGAACATCATAGTCGCCCAGAGCAGAGTAGGTCGGCGAGAAGTTCTTGATGCCGAGCCCGGATGTATCCTGGCCTTTCATGATCTGGTAAACACCATCATCAACAAATGCCAGAGAGACGTCCTGTTCAAATGCGGCACCGATCAGTACGACTTCCAGGGATTCCCAGGCATAGACCGTACCGTAGGGCGCCCGGCGGTTCAGATATAAAAAATTCTTCACATCAGACATGAGGCACCCCTAATCAGTCACCAAATACCATCAGGCGATCCGCCTGAACACAGCCTTCAATCAGCTGTCCCAGACCAGAGATACGGAACCCGGGGGCAATGTTATTGCCGTCCTTGCCGTTACGACTCTGTTCGCCTTCATCAACAATACCGCGGCGTTGAGCGGCTGCGACACAAACCACCAGATCCAGATCGTGTTTACTGGCCAGTTCAGACCAGGTATTCACAATATTCAGATCATCCTGCGGCGGCGTGGTGTAGCGCGTACCGTTATTTACGCCATCATGATAGAAAAATACACGAAAGACCTCATGACCCGCATCCAACGCGGCCCTGACAAAATTCAGGGCCGACGTGGAAGCTTCATGATTGTAAGGGCCTTCGTTAACCTGAATAACATACTTCATCTGATTAACGTCCCCTTTGTTTAGAAGCGGATGTGGGTTGAAGCGTTCAGACTGTTACGTGCACCACGCCAGTTATCGATGTGGTACTTGGTGAACGGCAGACCGGTAACTTCAAAGAACCGCGGCCAGCCGATACGCTCGATCCAGTCGTTGATACGTTCCCAGTCTTTCGCGCCTTCCTTGTATTCCTTGAGAATGCGCTTGACGAGGGCCGTTGCTTCGGGCCAACGCGGCGGATTGTTCGGAATACCGGAGGCAACCAGTTTCTGGAAGGTCGGCTTGCTACGGGCGTTGGAATGGTTACCACCGACCCAGATAGCCAGCTTGGTGTGTTCCGGATCGTTGATCTGCATCGGCGGGCAGGGCGGGAAGCAGGCACCACAGCAGATGCATTTCTTCTCGTCAACTTCCAGGGAAGCCTTGCCGTTAACCATGGCCGGACGAATCGCGGCTACCGGGCAACGGGCAACAACCGACGGACGTTCACACACATTGGCAACCAGGTCATGGTTGATGCGCGGCGGCTTGGTGTGCTGAACGTTGATGGCGATATCACCCTGGCCGCCACAGTTGATCTGGCAGCAGGACGTGGTGATATGCACACGGTTGGGCATGTTGCAGTTTTTGAACTCGTCGACCAGCTCATCCATCATGGCTTTTACCACACCGGATGCGTCGGTACCCGGGATGTCGCAGTGCAACCAGCCCTGGGTATGCGAGATCATGGCGACTGAGTTACCGGTACCGCCAACGATAAAGCCGGCATCGGTCAGAGCAGTGATCAACGGATCGACCTTGGCCGGATCGGATACCATGTATTCGATGTTACTGCGGATGGTGAAACGGACATAGCCGTCGCCATACTTCTCGCCGATTTCAGTCAGCTTGCGCAGTGAATAGACATCCAGAATACGCTGGGTACCGGCCTTGACGGTCCAGATTTCATCACCACTGTGGGCGACGTGGCGCAGAACACCCGGTTTCGGGTGTTCGTGGAATTTCCACAGGCCGAAGTTTTTGCGCATTACCGGATGCATGTACTGGAAGCCGTCAGGGCAACCAGATTCAATAGGTTGACGCATGTCTTCGTATGCCATCATTATCTCCTGATTGAGTTAATCTTGCTTAATCTGTCAACCTTGCTGGTTAGCCTGCTGCTTCTTCAGCCTTGCGGGCAAACCATTTCTCGGCTTCTTCGTCCCAGCCGTCAGTACGAACATAGGAAGACTGACGCGGGTTGTTGACCATGTGCGGATCGACTTCGATACCGATACCTTCGAGGAAGTTGACCAGGCCGATACGCTCGATCATTTCACCGGTACGCTCGTGTTCCAGGGCGTTTTCAGCGAAGAAGTCGATGGTTTCCTCGGCGATTTCAACGAGGCGTTCGTAGTCTTCTTCGGTTTCCAGCTTCATGAACGGTACGATAACGGTCCCCATCAGGTCGCCGATCTTCAGCGTACGCTTGCCGCCGATCAGCAGGGTGATACCCTTGTCGTCGCCCGGAGACAGCGCCTTGTTCATGACATTCAGGCAGTGCATGCAACGTACGCAGTTGTGGTTGTCCACTTCCAGCGTGTCGTCGTCTTTGAGGCTCAGTGCCTGAGTCGGGCAACGGGTGATGACGTTGTCGATAACATATTCACGGCCCTTGGCCTTGACGAAGTTCTTGACTTCTTCCTGATCGACTTTCATGTCGTCGCGCCAGGTACCGATAACAGCGAAGTCGGCACGCTCGATGGCGTTAACACAGTCGTTCGGGCAGCCGGAGACCTTGAACTTGAATTTGTAGGGCAGGGCCGGGCGATGCACGTCGTCGGTGAAGTTGTTTACCAGCCAGCGCTGAATACCGTGCTCGTTGGCACAGGACTGTTCGCAACGGGCGGAGCCGACGCAGGACATGGCGGTACGGACACACGGACCGGCGCCGCCGAGGTCCCAGCCGTATTCGTTGATTTCGTCGAAGAAGTGCTGGGTACCGTTGGTGGTGGTCCCGATGAACATGATGTTACCGGTCTGACCGTGGAAGGTGACCAGGCCTGAACCGTGTTTTTCCCAGCTGTCGCCGAGCTGGTTCAGCATGTCAGTGGTGTAGTAGTTACCCGCCGGCGGCTGAACGCGCAGGGTATGGAATTCGCGGGAAGCGGGGAATGCGTCACCAACTTCGGAGAAGCGCGGAATGATCCCGCCGCCATAACCGAATACAGAAACGGTACCGCCTTTCCAGTAACCCTTGCGGGTTTCGTAAGAGTGCTCCAGCTGCCCCAGCAGGGAACTGGCCATTTCATTGATACGTTCGTCAGGATGGTCGTCGCGCAGACGCTTAAAGCCGGAAATAAAGCTGGGCCAGGGGCCTTTCTCCAGCTCATCCAGCATCGGAGTGTCATACAGTTTCTTTGCAGCCATGGTGTTCTCCTTAAGGGGTTACCCAAATAAGCCGTTGTACGTTTTACCTTTAAACCCCACCAAGCCGTGGGATTAACACATCTTTTCAAAGTTACTGCGAAGTCTATGCCGCAACATTTGTGACGAGTATCATACTGATGGGGTGAATTGGTCCCCCCGGGTTATCCCTTATGGGGTATACCCATCGATACTACATCTTGGGGCTGTCAGCCCGTCCATGCACAATTGTCGTCCCGGTGTTACGTTCCTGCCGCCGGCGACACTGACTCCGGGATTGTATTACCAGCTGGGTATTCGTCCAGCGGCCACGGTATGCTCTAATCAAGCCCTGGTAATCGACCGGTTGTCAGGCGAATCGCCGGTTTGCACAATCCGTGGCGGCTTCATCCTGGCCTGTATTAAAGGTGGTCGATGCCAGGTCGGCGATATTTTACATACCCGAGTAAAAGAGTCGGGACGCCTCGTAAAATGTGGGCGTATTCTACTGATGAACAGGCAGAATGCAAATCATTAATGCACCAATAAAAAACGCGGGTGTCTCGGCCGCCTTTGATCTCGACAATGCCCGGGCCTATCGGCAATGGCGGGACCGGCGTCTGGCGAGCCATCCGACCCGCGCCGCCCAGCTGCGGGTGCCGGTGGCTGATCCCCGTCAGCTCAGCGAGGATGAACTGGCGGCCCTGCGCGACCGGGTCCGCCGCTGCAATATGGCGATCTACACGATCGATCCGGCGCAGGCGGGGCGCGAACCGATCCGTCTCCTGGGCCGGCAGCTGGGGCTCGAGCATCTGGATGGCAATCTGTGTGCCGACGAGGACAGTATTACTGCTTTGCAGGTGAGCCCCGGGGGGCGTCAGCAGGGTTATATCCCCTACAGCAACCTGCCGCTGAGCTGGCACACGGACGGATACTATAATAAGGGTGATCAAATGATTCGGGCCATGCTGCTGCACTGCGTGCGCCCGGCGGCCAGCGGTGGCGAGAACGCCCTGCTGGATCATGAAATCGCCTACATCCACTTGAGAGATACCGAGCCCGCCTATATCTCTGCCCTGATGGCGAGCGACGCGATGACCATTCCGCCCAACGTGGAGCAGGGGGTGGAAATTCGCGGCGCCCGCAGCGGGCCGGTGTTTTCCATCGATGCGCGGACCGGCAGTCTGCACATGCGCTATACCCATCGTCAGCGCAATATCGAATGGAAAACCGATACCCTGACCCGGGAGGCCGTAGCCTGTCTGCGTGAATTTCTGGCCAGCGATTCGGAGTACATCCTCCGCCACCGGCTGGCACCGGGCGAAGGCATCGTGTGTAACAACGTGCTGCACAGCCGCAGCGGGTTTGACGACGATCCGGCGCAGCCGCGGCTGCTGTACCGGGCGCGCTATTACGATCGCATCAGTGAGACATGAAAACAGTGACTCTCGCAAAGACGCGGAGCCCGCAACGGAAACAGGCAATCAAATGATACGGCGTTGCGCCTCTGCGGCCTGGCGAGAGGCCAATCCATTCACAGCAACAGGACAGGATTATGCTCTGGTTAAGTGAAGTATTACTGCAAAACCACGATCTGGAAAGTTTCGAGCAACTGGAAAAGGTGATCGTGGAGAAGGCCCGGGAAGGGGAGATGTTTTTCCGGATGGATGTAAAGCCGCCGTTTCAGGATACTCCGGCCAATTGGGAAGAGCGTCTGGAAGCGGTCTTTACGTCCCGTACAAGCTAGCTGATAAACACGAGGTGGTCTGACGTGTTCTGGAACGAAGAAGACGACGAACAGCAGGAATTTGTTATCCCCGATAACGTGGTGGATGTGGTTTTCGCCGTGAAAGATTGCCCGTGCCTGCCGGCGGAGCACGCCTATCCCCTGGCCGAGGCCCTGCATCGGACGCTGCCCTGGCTGGCGGAGGAGGAGCGGGTTGGTATCCACCCGATCTACGGCGCCGAAAGCGGCAACGGCTGGCAGCGCCCCGAGGATCCCGATGCGCCGATTTATCTCTCGCGCCGGCAAAAGATGACGCTGCGCGTGCCGCGCGAGCGGGTCGAGGATGCCCTGCAGTTGTCCGGCAATACCCTGGAGATTGACGGCTACAGCCTGACAGTGGGGGAGGCCAAAACCCGCCTGCTGAGCAACTTGCCGACCCTGTTTGCGCGCAATGTGGCGACCGAACCGGGACTGAGCGAGGACGCCTTTTTGGCGCGGGTTGCCGAAGAACTGCGTGAACTGGACGTGACGGTGAAGAAAATGATGGCCAGTATCGAGCGGGATATCCGCACCCCGGACGGTCCGCTGCACACCCGCGGGCTGATGCTGGCCGACCTCGCCCCGGAAGATTCGATCCGGCTGCAGGAGGAGGGCCTGGGCCCCCACCGCAAGCTGGGCTGCGGTCTGTTTGTGCCGCAAAAAGGCATCAAGGCGGTCTGAATCACGGCCAAATATGGCCGAAAATTCCCGAAAAGTATTCACCCTGCAGCCGTTTTTTGGTTTAATAAGCGCCCTTTAATATTCGGTAATTGTAATTTTCGATATAACGTAGTGATATTGATTTGATATTACAGGGGACAAGTAAAAATGGCTTACGAACTGAACGGCAAGACCATTGACACCAACGAAAACGGCTACCTGCTGGACCACAACGAGTGGAACGAGGAGCTGGCCCAGGTAATCGCCAGCGAGGAAGGTATCGGCGAGCTGACCGACAAGCATTGGGACATCATCAACTACCTGCGCGATGAGTACATCAATAACGCCGGCAACCAGCCCAACGAGCGGACCATTCTCAAGGCGATGGGCGAAAAATGGGGCACCAAGATCGGTCAGAAGGATACCTTCTCCCTGTTCCCCAAAATGCCCTCCAAACAGGGCGGCAAGGTCGCCGGGCTGCCGGAAAGTCGCCGCAAGGGCGGGTACTGATGCCGGCATAGACCAAAAGTGATATAGGCGTGGCGGGCCCGGCCTGCTAAATTGAGCCACAATCACGAATTCAGATACTATTTTTATATAAATAGAGAGCGAGGTAACCGCTATGAGCTCAAAAGCAGAAAAGATCGCCAAGCTGATCGAAATGCAGAAGCAATTCATCGAATACGAACAGACCCACGGCGTGGATCCCAAGGACTACTACGCACCGGAGTCCGGTCACACCCTGGACGGTTACCGTCAGCAGTACCGTGATCTGGCCATGGATGTCCTGGAAGAAGCACACAAAGAGGTCGGTTCCAAGGCCTTCAGCTAATCGCTAAACACAGCGAAAATAGCCAGTAAAAACGGGGCCTTGGGCCCCGTTTTTCATGTGGATTATAACAGCTTTTCTCTTTTCGGATTCAATATAATTAACGCGGAGGTCGCAGAGGCGCGGAGGCGCGGAGAAAGAAAATTTTTATTTACACGCCCTCGAGACTCTGCGAACCCGCAGTTCAATACGTGTTCCGAACACCCGTCCATTTTATTGAATAGCCTGGATCAAGGCGCAACACGACAGATGCAGGTTTTGCCTGTGGCGGGAAATAACACAGAGAACATAAGCCGCAGAGAAACGCATTTATTCAATCTCTGCGCCTCCGCGACTCTGCGAACTCCGCGTTTTCTTCACTGTTCTATCTACAGGTCAGATCTCGGCCCACATGCGAAACAGGTTTGAATAGGCGATATCCACCTGTTTGGTTTCGTCGTCGTCGGGGCGCTGCTGCAGCAGGCGCTCGCGGGCCTGGTTGAGGCCGAACAGCAGCTCGCGCCGGGCGGGGTCGCGGATCATGCTCTGCGCCCAGGTCACGGCCACCAGACGGGTGCCGCGGGTGACCTCGGCCACGTGATGCAGGCTGGAGGCGGGGTAGACCACGGCCTGCCCCGCCGGCAGTTTGATCGCCTGCTCCCCGAAACTGGTCCGGATCACCAGCTCGCCGCCGTCATAGTCTTCGGGCGCGTTGAGAAATACCGTGGTCGACACATCGGAACGATAGCGTCCCTGGGCCGGCCCCATGATGGCATCATCCACGTGGTCGCCATAGGCCATGCCCGGCTGATAGCGCGCGTAATAGGGCGCGGCAATTCTGGCCGGCAGGGTGGCGGACTGGTATAGCGGGTGTTTGACCAGATTGCCCATGACCAGGTTGTTCAGCTGTTCCAGTTGCCGGGCATCGGCGGCCAGCTCCTCGTTCTGTTTGACCCGTTCGGCCGCCATCCCGGCGGAGAGTTTGCCATCGGCGAATTGCGCGTTTTCCAGTACTGAACGGATATAGTCGAGCCGCTGTTGATCCAGTACATCGGGTATTGTCACAAGCATTACGTGGTGTCTCTGTGGAAGGGATTCGTTACAATAGTATCAAATTCATGTCAGACCATGTGGCTGACCGACAGGAGTTAAGTGATGATATTGAATATCATGGCGGACGGACAAAGTATTCCGCTGGAAGTGCCGGATAACATGCTCAATGAAGCCAAACCGGTATTTGACAAGATGGATGCCGACATGGATAACGGCTGGCAAATGGGCCGGGACTGGCTGGATAACCCGGATCCGGAGCAACGCTGCCAGATCGCCGCGGACAAGCTGCTGACCGCGCTGGAGACAGATAATCGTAATATGGCGCAAATGATGGCCGCCTATATTCTCAGCAAGGCCCCGCAGGTCGAAACCGTGGTAATCGATACCAACGGTGAAATGACCGAAACCCATTTCATGTAAGTCCCCCGTACCGCCGCCGGGCGGGCGGCGGCAGTACCAACATGATCCCCCGCCGGCACTCGCCCGCTTGACCCTCTGACTGATAATGTTTCCCGGTGGTATATCGCCGGGTACAGCCTGTTTTATCGCGCCTGAAAATGTCGAATTTTCTGGCGTTCCCGCCGCGGTGATCCTATAGTCAACAACACGTGTTATTCAGTCAGGTCACAACGATAAACAATCGCCTGCATGAACCAGTCTTTGACTTACGCCTCCCGACATCCGACCGCGATTGGCCGGCGTCCGGCCACTGTGCACGCGCTTCTTGCCTGTTTGTTGATCTGCCCGGGCCCGGTTATGAGCGAGACCGATGCACAAAGCGATTCCCTCCAACAGCGGGTCGAGATTCTCGAGCAGCAACTGCAAACACAACAAGAGAGCAGTATCGCCGACAAGCAGGCGGAGCAGAGGAGCGAAGAAGAGGAGGACGATGATGCGCCGGTGACGCTGGGCGGCGCGTTGCGCTATAACTATTTTGTCAGTGACCACAGTGATGATCTGAAAAATCGCTATGGCGATACCGGTCTGGATCTTTTCCGGGTCAACGCCGACGGCCAGTTCGACAAGCTGTTTTTATCCGCCGAGTATCGCTTTTACCGCTACATGAACACCATTCATCACGGTTATGTCGGCTATCAACTGAGTGAGCACAGCGAGATACAGGGTGGCATCACCCGTGTGCCCTTCGGTCTGCTGCCCTATGGCGCGCACAACTTCTGGTTCGGTGTGCCCTATTATCTGGGGCTGGCCGATGATTATGACTCGGGTATCAAATATCAAACCAGCCGCGGCGGCTGGGACACGCAACTGGCCTTTTTCAAAAACGAGGAGCTGGGTAATGCCGGCGATCTGGCACGTTATTCCTACGATCCGGTTACTCTAACCAATTCGGATGGGGATTTAATTCCCGGTTCAGCCAATCAGGAAGCCAATACGGTCAATGCCCGGGTGGCCTACACGCTCAACCCGCAGAGCAATTGCAGCCATGAAATCGGCCTCTCCGCTCAGGCCGGGCAGCTCTACAATGCCGATACCGCCGAAGATGGCGATCATTGGGCCGCGGCCGGCCATCTGGATACCCACTGCGGTCGCTGGAACTTTCAGTTGCAACTGGCACGCTATGCCTACAATCCCGAGAATCCCGGCGGTGTCTCCGATGATACGATCACCGTCGGCGCGTTTTTGGATAGTTACGAGATTGCCTCGCGCGCTAACGTCTATGTGGCCAATGTCGCCTATAACCTGCCGGTCAACTGGCCCGGTATCCAGTTGCTGACTTGCTACAATGATTTCAGTATGCTGGACAAGTCGATCAGCGGTTTTGATAACTCCTATATCAATACCACCGGCTGTCTCATCAACGCCGGGCCCACTTACACCTATGTGGATATTATCCGCGGGAAGAATATGATCTACCTGGGCGAGGGGTCGCTGGCCGACGGCGGCAGTAACGATTGGGAGACCCGTTTTAACATCAACTTTGGTATTTACTGGTAATGCGCATCATTCCATTACGCACAAGTATCTTTGACCGTTCCCTGCTGCGCACGGTGACGCTGCTGTGTCTGCTGATCCCGGGCGGGGGATCATTACAGGCCCAAAGTACCCATCAGGATCCGTTGACCTTTGTCAGCTGGGGCGGGGCCTACACGCGCAGCCAGATGCTGGCGTTCGTCTATCCCTTCGAAGAACGCTTCAACAGCCGGGTCAACGTACTCGACTATCACGGCGGGCTGGAAGATATTCGCGACCAGGTCAGTTCACTGAACGTTAAATGGGATGTGGTCGATCTGGAACCGGCCGACGCCATTCGCGGTTGCGAGGAGGGATTGCTGCAGCCGCTCGATCCGGCACTGTTGAAAGAGAGTCCCGACGGCAAGTCGCTGCAGGAGGACTTTTTACCCGAGGCCATTCAAAAATGTGCCGTGGGCACGGTGGTCTGGTCGACCGTCATCGCCTATGACAGGCAGCAGTTCAGGGACGGGCCGGCGCCGGAGAGCCTGCAGGATTTCTTCGATACGGTACGGTTTCCCGGTCCCCGCGGCATGCGTCGCACTCCCAAGGCCAACCTTGAATGGGCGCTGATCAGTGACGGTGTTCCCGCCGACCAGGTCTATTCGGTACTGGAGACGGACGACGGGCTGCAGCGGGCGTTCAGCGTACTGGATCGCCTGAAACCGAATATTGTCTGGTGGAACACCGGCGCCCAGGCGCCGCGATTGCTGGAAGCCGGGCGGGTGGTAATGACCACCGCCTATAACGGACGGGTTTATGATGCCATGGCCCAGCGCAGTCCGGGACTGCGAATTATCTGGGACCATCAGATCTGGAGTTATGACCTGTTGGGTATACCTCGTCACAGCCGCAACCGGGAACAGGCCGAGAAATTTATCCGCTTTGCCACCAGCAGTGAACAACTGGCGGAACAGGCCCGACATATCCCGTATGGACCGGTGCGCCACTCCGCACTGGTGCAGGTCGACCGGGCCCTGCGCCCGCATCTGCCGACCGAAGCGGATAACTTCGCCAATGCCCTGAAGATCAACGCCGCCTGGTGGGCTGAACATTTCGATCAAATCAACGCCCGCTTCGAAGAGTGGCTGGAGCGGCCGGTGCAAGTGCCGCGCGCTTTGCCGCATTGAAAGAAGAGGGCCGAGGGACGAGTGACGAGGGGCGAGGAAGATCGAAATCTTGCAACCACGAAGACGCGAAGACACGAAGGATAAATTCTGAAGTTTTAATCAAGAATGCTTCGTGTCTTCGTGGTGAATCTTCAGCAGGTAGCAGGTAGGCCCGATAAAGCGCCAGCGGTATCGGGCGTTTGCCGGACGCCGCTTTATGACAGGGCCGGGGGAGGAGTAGAGGAAGATCAAAACCTTGCAACCACGAAGACACGAAGACACGAAGAATAATTAAGTCTGGGTAAAACACCGTCTTTGGCGGCGAGACACGCAGCGGCTCTGCCGTCCCGGCGTGGTTCGTTGGAAAATGGCCTTCTTTGAACCGGCAATTCGATAAGGAGGCGATTATTTAGAGAGAGGCAAAACCCGGTAGGGTTCGTCCCACGCACCGTTATCCGGGTATCGAGAAGGCGGTGCGTAGAACGCACCCTACCCCTGAAATTTCAATCAAGGGTGTTTCGTGTCTTCGCGTCTTCGTGGTGAAGCTTCAGATGACGGAGTGAGGACCTTGTGCATTTCGTAGTGGACGATCTTGCCGAACAGGGTGTGGCTTTGTCCCAGCAGTTCATAACCGTGTTGTTGGTAGAAACCGACCACCGGTTCGCGTGCGTGCAATACCAGCGTCGTCATGCCTTGCTGGCGGGCGGCGTCTTCCAGGGATAACAGCATCTGTTTTCCCAGTCCCTGTCCCCGGTAAGCGGGATCGACCGCCATATAGCGCAGTTGTCCGTTCTCACTGTCCAGCGCATGCAGTCGGCCGACGGCCAGAACCTGCTGGTCCTGATTGACGATCATGCGATGGCTGGCGCTGTTTTCAAGTTCATCGCGCTCGCTGCCGCGCGGCTGGTTCCAGGGCGCGCGCAGGATCCGCCAGCGCAGATCGTAATAGGCCTCGAACTGCGCCGGGGTTTGCGGCGTGACCAGCTGCATGAGCGGCGTGGCGGTCAGGCGAACACCACCCAGGTGGTGGCGATATATTTGACGCCCTGTTCGAGTACGCAGGCGCGGTGCTCGTGGGTCCAGAAGGGCGGAAACAGGACCAGTTTGCCGGTTTGCGGTTTGACCTTGAGGTTTTGATACAAAAACTCGGTTTCGCCGCCGGCCTCCTGCACGTCGTTGAGATACCACAGTGCCACCAGCTGACGCATGGCAAAGTCGTGGCTGCCGCCGTCGATGTGCCAGTGATAATACTCGCCGGGCTGGTAGCGCTGCAGCCCGTAGCCCATGTCCTTGAACGGCCCCTTGAAATAGGGAAAGGTCTCGCGAAATTCGAGCAGGGCGGTCTTCAGCGACTGAAACAGGGCCTGATCGATGTCTTTCCAGTGTTCCTTGCCACTGACCACCAGATCGGTGGTTTTTTTCACCCCGCTGTTCTCGTCCACGGTCTGACCGATGCGCCCCGGATACTGCTCCTCGGTGTGCTGCTCGAAGCGTTCGATCATGTCCCGGCACAGTTCGGCCGACAGCGCATTTTGCTGCTCAAAAATAAAACTGTTGGGCTGCAGCTCGCGGATTGTCTTCAGCGGCGGCGG
>JBKGZJ010000009.1:0-31177 GCA_046545635.1 Thiohalophilus sp.
CCAGCGAACAGCTCAGTTTCAGCGGCTTGTCCGGTTTTTCGAAATGCAGATAGGCCACTTCAAGCACCGGCTGCGCCGGATCCTGTTGCTGTTGCAGCAGGGCATAGAAGGGCAGCTGGATCGCTTCGCCGCTGGTGACCTCGGCCGGTCTGGGGATGGTGCTGCCGGTCTTGTAGTCGAGGATCGCCAGCCCCTCATCTGCGCGGTCGATGCGATCCAGCCGCCCCCGGATCGCCACCGCGCCCAGCCGGCCCTCGGCGCGCTGTTCGGTCTCGTGCACCTGCCAGCCGCTGCGGGCGCGGGTGATTTGCCAGTCGATATAGCCGGGAATAAAGGCCCGCCACTGGCCCAGCCAGGCCTGATGCTCGAAGTTGTCGCTCAGCACATCGGCGAACACCGCCCGGGAAATCGCCTCCAGGCGGGCGATGGCCGCATCCCGGCTGGCCGGCTCGAACGGCGCATCGAACGGTGCGGGCAGGCCGGCGACCGGGCTGTGCAGGGCCTGCAGGCAGCGATGTACCCGCTCGCCGTAATCGGCGCGGGAGAGGGCCTCGCGGATCTCCTCCGGTGGTTTGAGCTGCAGGACCCGGGCGGCGTAGTACTGATAGGGGCAGTCCAGCAGCTGCTGATAATCGCCGGGCGAGAATCCCGGTGGCAGCAGGTCGGGGGCCAGCGCCGGCACCGGTTGCTGGCTGGGCGGCGGCAGGGGCACCGCCGCTTCGCCATGGACCTGATAGGCCCCGGCGCTGCCGGCCTGCGCTGCCAGGGTGGTGGCCAGCAGCGACTGCCCGGGCCAGGCCTGCTGGTGCAGGGTCAGCAGGTGTTCCAGCCAGTGGCTGATGACCACCGGCTCGCCATCCTGTTCGGCGCGGGCGGTGATCAGCAGCGCCGGGGCGGCCTCCAGCAGGCGGCGGATATGATAGAAGCGCTCGGCGTAATGGTTCTCGCGCTGCGGCAGCCCCAGCTCGTGGCGCACCTGCTGGTTGAAAAACGGGCTGATGGGCGGATGGCCGGGCAGCGATTCCTGCTCGGCGCCGGCGACGATCAGGGCGTCGAACTGTTGCAAGCGGCTCTGGGCCAGCCCCAGCAGGCGCACCCGCTGCTGGGTGGGGCGGGGCCGAAAATGGCTGCGCTCCAGATGGCGCCCCAGCCAGGTGCGAAACTCGCCCCAGGCCAGCTCGAAGGCGCCCGCGTCGACCCCGCCGGCGAGCTGCTCCAGCAGCAGCACCAGGCGGCTGCCGGCGGCGTCCGCTTCCAGCGCCCGGTCCATCGCCAGCCGTTGCAGGCTCTGCTGCAACGCGGCGATCCAGCGGGCGGCCGGGTGACGGCCCCGGCGCAGGGCCAGCAGCGGCGCGGCGGCCTCCTCCAGGCGATCGAACAGATCCAGCAACGGGGTGATATCCGCCTGGTTGGCCAGCCGTTTGCGCCGGTCGTGGGCATGGGCGCGATAGCGGTTGAGATTGCGGGCGATGTTCTCGTGGCGAATGATGTCCTGCTCCAGCCGCCAGGTCGCCAGCCGGTGCTGTTCGGCATCGGCGTCGGCGAACACGAACGGCGATTTGAGCAGATCCAGCAGCGGCAGATGGGCGAAGTCTTCTTCCAGGCACTCCAGCCAGCGCTCCAGGGCCGCCGCGGCGCTGGTGGTCGACAGCGCCCAGCCGGCGGCGTCGGCCAGCTGGATGCCGGCGCGCTCCAGCAGGGCACGCACCCGCCGGGCCAGACGCCGGTTTTCGGTGACGATGGCGATCCGGGTCTTGCCCGCCAGCAGCCACTGGCGCACCTGCAGATCGATGGCCCGGGCCTCGTGCTCGGCATTGTCGGCCAGCAGCACGGCCAGCCGTTCTCGCGCCGGGCTCTCCGGCGCCGCCTGCGCCAGCTGCCGGGCGCTTTCCTGCAGAGGCTGCTGGTCGTGGTCGAAGATCGACGCCAGCAGCCGGGTATAGGGCGTTGCGGCCCGGGCCGTGGCGGGCAGGTCGAGCCGCCGGGCCAGCGGCGCCAGATGCCGGTCGGGATAGCCGGCGGGTTCGGGCGTGATCTCGCCCTGTAAATAGAGGTGCAGTTGCCCGCGCTGTAACAGGCTCTGCAGCCAGTGTTGTTCCGCCGGGGCGAGCGGGTCGGCCACGGCCAGCCACAAACGCTGGTGCGGTTCGAGCGCGGCCAGACTGCGGCGCAGGGCCAGCAGGTGGGCGGAGTCGGCGTCGGTCAGGTTCTGGGCCCGCAACTGTTGATGCCAGGCGTGCCACAGGGTGTGCACCATGGTGGCCTCGCGGCCGAGGGTCTGGCGCAGGCTGTCGCGTACGCCATAGGCGTGTTGCAGCCGGTCGATGAAACTGTCGCAATCGGCCGGCAGACCGATCTCGCCCAGGGTCAGGGCCTGGAACAATTCCAGCAGCTCGCCGGCCAGCAGCCAGGGACTGGCCTGGTTGAACAGATGTTGATAGGGGCGCAGCGCATCAACCAGCAGCAGCTCGGCGCTGACCGCGGAACAGACCCGGATGTCGTCGGGCAAAAATCCCCGTAGCCACTCGCGCAGGGGGCGGATCTCCAGTCCCACCAGCCCGCCGAATCCCTGTTCGGCGGCGGCGTCCAGGAGCTGGCGGCGCAGTGGGCCGCTGACCTGGGGATCGTCGACCAGCAGCGTGACCCCGGTGAGGTCCGGCAGTTGCTCTCGGTGTGCCCGGATCAGATCCCGGGCGAGTTGTTGCAGGGGATCGGCGTGGCAGGGGAGGACCACCACACCGTTACGGGCGCTGTCGGGCGTCATGGGCACCGACCCGCGGAAGAGTTCAGCGTTCCAGATACTTGAGCTTGTCCGGTACCCCGTCCCACTCCTTGGCATCGGGCGGCGGATCTTTCATTTCCACGATCACCGGCCATTCCCGTGACAGCTCGGCATTGAGTTCAATGAAGTTTTCCATCCCGGCGGGGACATCGTCCTCGGCGAATATGGCTTCGGCCGGGCACTCCGGTTCGCACAGGGTGCAGTCGATGCATTCTTCGGGATCGATCGCCAGGAAGTTGGGACCTTCGTGAAAGCAGTCGACGGGACATACCTCAACGCAGTCGGTGTACTTGCATTTGATACAGTTGTCGGTGACCACGTAAGTCATGTGCAGGCTCCTTAATCAGTCAACGAATGCCGAACCCGGCGGTCCGGCGGGCAATCCATATAGTCTATGTTAGCGTGAAAGCCGGGCGGCGTGCGAGTCCGGTTAATCATCCAGCAAGTTTTTCAGCCGATAGAGTTCCTCCAGGGCCTGGCGTGGCGACAGTTCGTCCGGTTGCAGATCCGCCAGGGCCTGCAGGGCCGCCGGCGGGGGGGTGGCCGGCGAGGTGTCGTGCTCTGCTGCCGGGGCCGGGGAGTCACCCTGTTCCAGTTGCTGCAGTTTTTCCCGGGCCCGATCGATCACCGCGCGGGGCACGCCGGCCAGCGAGGCCACGTGCAGGCCGTAACTGCGACTGGCGGGGCCGGGCTGGACCTGATGTAAAAAGATGATCTGATCGCCGTGTTCGCGGGCGTCCAGATGGACATTGCGGCAATGGGGCAGTTGCTCCGGCAGCCGGGTCATCTCGAAATAGTGGGTGGCGAACAGGGTGTAGGCCCGGATCCGGGTGGCCAGCTCCCAGGCGCTGGCCCAGGCCAGCGACAGGCCGTCGAAAGTGCTGGTGCCGCGGCCGACCTCGTCCATCAGCACCAGGCTGTTGGCCGTGGCGTGGTGCAGGATGTTGGCGGTTTCGGTCATCTCCACCATGAAGGTGGAGCGGCCGCCGGCCAGATCGTCGGCGGCGCCGATGCGGGTGAAGATGCGATCCACCGGGCCGATGACCGCCGAGTCGGCCGGTACATAACTGCCGATATGGGCCAGCAGCGTAATCAGGGCGATCTGGCGCATGTAGGTCGATTTGCCGCCCATGTTGGGGCCGGTGATGATCAGCATCCGGGTTGCCTCGTCCAGCTCGAGATCGTTGGGCGTAAACGGCGTCGTCTGCACCTGCTCGATCACCGGATGACGGCCGCCGCGGATCTGCAGGCCGGCCTGGTCGGTCAGGTGCGGGCAGCGCAGATCGAGCGTGGCGGCCCGCTCCGCCAGATTGCCCAGCGCATCCAGTTGCGCCAGGGCGGCGGCGCAGGCCTGGAGATCCCGATGCTCTTCGTTGAGGCGGTCGAGTAATTGATCATACAGCGCCTTTTCCCGGGCCAGGGCCCGTTCGTTGGCGCTCAGCACCCGGTCCTCGATCTGCTTGAGCTCGGGGGTGATGTAGCGCTCGGCGGCCTTGAGGGTCTGGCGCCGTTGATAGTGATCGGGCACCGATTCGGCCCGCGCCCGACTGATCTCGATGTAATAACCGTGGACCCGGTTGTAACCGACCTTGAGATTGGCGATGCCGGACTGCTCGCGCTCGCGCTGTTCCAGCTCGGCCAGAATGGCGCCGACGTTGTGCTGCAGATCGCGCAGTTCATCCAGCTCGGGATCATAGCCGGCGGCGATGACGCCGCCGTCGCGGATCAGCATCGGCGGCTGTTCGATCAGGGCCGTGTCGAGCAATTCCTGCAACTGCGGAAATGACCGGGTCTGCGCGTGCAGATCATGCAGCAAGGGGATGTCGGTCTCGAGTGCGGCCAGTTGCTCGCGCAGTTCGGGCAGGACCGCGAGCGCGTGACGCAGTTGCACCAGATCCCGGGGCCGGGCCGATTTGAGTGCCACGCGGGTGAGAATGCGCTCGATATCGCCGATCTGGCCGAGCAGCTCGCGCAGCGGCAGATAGCGATCGGATTCCAGCCACAGACCGATCAACGCCTGGCGTTGACGCAGCCGATCGTGATCGCGCAACGGCCGGTTGATCCAGCGGCGCAACAGCCGGCTGCCCATGGGGGTGACGCAGCGATCCAGAATCCCGGCCAGGGTGTGGTTGTGCTGGCCGGACAGGCTCTGTTCCAGTTCCAGGTTCTGGCGGGTGGCGGCGTCGAGCAACAGGCTCTGTTCCTGTTGCTCGGTGATCAGTCCGTGCAGATGCGGCAACAGGCGGCGCTGGGTCTCCTGCACATAACGCAACAGGCAGCCGGCGGCGGCAATGGCCAGCGGCCAGTCATCGCAGCCGAAACCGGCCAGGTGTCGGGTCTGAAACTGCTCGCACAGCAGCCGATAGGCGCTGTCGTGATCGAAGTGCCAGGGCGCGCGGGATTTGATCGCCGCGGTGCGCAGGCCCGGATAATCATTTTCCCGCTGTTCGTCGACCAGCAACTCGGCCGGCTGCAAACGGACCAGTTCCGAATGCAGGGCCTCGTCAGTGTCCAGCTGCTGAACACTGAAACGACCGCTGCCCAAATCGAGACAGGCCAGCCCGGACTGTTGCTTATGACGATACAGCGCGGCGATCAGGTTATCGCGCCGCTCTTCCAGCAACGCCTCGTCGGTCAGGGTGCCGGGGGTGACGATGCGCACCACTTCACGTTTGACCGGTCCCTTGCTGGTGGCCGGATCGCCGAGCTGCTCGCAGATGGCGACCGACTCCCCCTGGCGCACCAGGCGGGCGAGATAACTTTCCACCGCGTGATAGGGCACCCCGGCCATCGGGATCGGCTCGCCGGCCGACTGGCCGCGCCGGGTCAGGGTAATGTCGAGCAACTCGGCCGCGCGTCTGGCATCGTCGTAAAACAGCTCGTAAAAATCGCCCATGCGATAGAACAGCAGAATATCCGGATACTCCGCCTTGATGCGCAGAAACTGCTGCATCATCGGTGTATGCTGGGAAGTGGGCGCGGTGCTCGACATGGGCTGAAAGTTTATCGACTTTGCCTGGCACAGGGAACTGCCCTGTAAGGTGGGCTCTGGAAATTAACGCGGAGCATGCAGAGGCGCAGAGACGCAGAGGAAATATGTCTGATTTGTCACTTTCGGTGCCTTCCATTCCACCGGGTATCGAAGCCAGCTCACAGATTGATATAGCTATCCAAATGTAACCCGATTGAATTTCTCACCCTGGTCACACAGAGGCTGGAATATTATTTTTCTCCGCGTCTTTGCGCCTCTGCGAGCTCTGCGTTTTATTCTGTGATATCTCTATACCCTGTGGTCTTGCGCCGATTCGACAGCTGCCATACAGTTTCTCCAATAATAAAAACGCCGGTGAACCGGCGTCAGCGATGGAGGAGAGACCGGATGCCGAGGGATTATGATGAAAAGCGCGATTTCATTCGCGTGGAGGTGGATTGTGACATCCGCTTCAAGCCGCAAGGAACCGGGCAGGAGGCGATCGGGCGGCTGGCCAATCTCAGTGGACGGGGGCTGATGTTTATTGCCGCCAACGAGATACCGGTGGATACGCAGGTCGAGATTTATGTCGAATCGGACCAGCAAATCAATGCGCCGCTGCATGCCGTGGTGCGGGTGGTACGCATGGCCAAACAGCGCCGCGGGGACGGTTATGAGATTGGTGCCATTATTACCAGTGTCCTGGATGAAGAATGAGCCGGCCGACAGGCCGTTCGGACGCGGCCGATGAGCCGGGTGCCGAACGACGAGGTGCTGCTGGCGCTGGCGCATCGGATCGGTGAGCGGCTGGGGGATGCCCGTCTGCAGCTGGTCACGGCCGAGTCCTGCACCGGCGGCTGGGTTGCCAAGCTGTTGACCGATGTACCGGGCTGTTCCGCCTGGTTCGAGCGCGGGTTTGTCACCTACACCAATCAGTCCAAACAGGATCTGCTGGGGGTCCCGGCCGAAGTGATAGGCGATCACGGCGCGGTGAGCGAGGCGACGGTGCGCGCCATGGCCGAAGGGGCGCTGCGTCACAGCGAGGCCAATCTGGCGCTGTCGGTCAGCGGCATCGCCGGGCCCGGTGGCGGTCGCCCCGACAAGCCGGTCGGGCTGATCTGGTTCGGCTGGGCTGTACAGAATACGCAGGGCAAACCGGGCGTGCACAGTGAATCCCGGCAGTACAATGGCAATCGGGACGCTGTCCGTCGCCAGGCGGTGGCCCGGGCACTCGAAGGCGTGCTCGAACTGACCGGTGACTGAGCCCCGCCAACGGCTGTTCTTTGCCCTCTGGCCGCCGCCGGAACTGGCCCACCGGTTGCACCGGCTGGCGGCCCGGCAGTTCACCGATCAGCATGCCCGCCGGCTGGTGGCGGCGCAGATCCATCTGACACTTTTTTATCTGGGGCCGTCCGACGCCGCGCAGCGCCGCTGTGCCGAGCGGGTTGCCGCCACGATCGAGGCGCAACCCTTTACCCTGCGCCTGTCCCAACTGGGTCACTGGCCCCGTCCCCGGGTCGGCTGGATTGCTCCCGACGAATCGCCTTCGGCGCTGATCGCTCTGGTGGGTCAGTTACAGTCGGGGCTGGGCGAGTGCGGCTTTCGAATCGATTCCCGTCCCTGGCAGGCGCATCTGACCCTGGTGCGCAAGTTGCGCCGCCCGCCGCCGGGCGAGGTGCTTGAGCAATCGCTACTGTGGCCGGTCGATGAGTTCGTGCTGGTCGAATCCCGGACCCGGCCGAGTGGGGCCGAATACCGCATACTGCAACACTGGTCGCTGAACGGTTAGCATCATCTCAAGAAAACCACCGAAGACGCTGAAGCCACTGGATACACCGAAAAGTAACCTGTTCAGACCATTGGTGGCTTCGGTGTTTTCCGTGTTTTCGGTGGCGGCGATGTGTCGCCTGCTATGGGGGATTCCCGGGGCAACAGGACGGGTAAATCGAGGCTAGGCCGTGGCCTCGGTTGTGTGAAATAATGGCGCCGGGTTACGAGTGGGCGTGGGACCAGGAGGGTTCCATTTGACAAGTTACGGGAGAAACATCATGGATGCAGACAAGAAAAAGGCACTCAGTGCGGCACTGAGCCAGATCGAAAAACAGTTCGGCAAGGGCTCGGTCATGCGTATGGGCGACACCTCGGCGGTGCGCAATGTGGAGGCCATTTCCACCGGGTCGCTGGGGCTGGATATTGCCCTCGGCGTGGGCGGCCTGCCCAAGGGCCGGGTGGTGGAGATCTACGGTCCGGAATCCTCGGGCAAGACGACGCTGACCCTGCAGGTGATCGCCGAATGCCAGAAACACGGCGGCACGGCGGCCTTTGTGGATGCCGAGCATGCGCTGGATCCCCAGTATGCGGGCCGCCTGGGCGTGAACGTGGATGATCTGCTGGTCTCCCAGCCCGATACCGGCGAGCAGGCGCTGGAGATCACCGACATGCTGGTGCGCTCCAGCGCGGTGGACGTGGTGGTGGTCGACTCGGTGGCGGCACTGACCCCCAAGGCGGAAATCGAGGGTGATATGGGCGATACCCATGTGGGCCTGCAGGCGCGGCTGATGTCCCAGGCGCTGCGCAAACTGAGCGGCAATATCAAGCGCTCCAATACCCTGGTGATCTTCATTAACCAGATCCGCATGAAGATCGGCGTCATGTTCGGCAGTCCGGAAACCACCACCGGCGGCAACGCGCTCAAGTTCTATGCCTCCGTGCGGCTGGATATCCGGCGTATCGGGTCGATCAAAAAAGGCGACGAGGTCATTGGTAACGAGACCCGGGTCAAGGTCCTGAAGAACAAGGTGGCACCCCCGTTCAAGCAGGTGGAATTCGACCTGCTGTACAACGAAGGCATCTCCCGCGAGGGCGAGATCATCGATCTGGGGGTCAAAGAAGGCCTGGTGGATAAATCCGGCGCCTGGTACAGCTATAACGGTGAACGCATCGGTCAGGGCAAGGACAACGTGCGCAACTTCCTCAAGGAGCATCCGCAGATGGCGCAGGAGATCGAAGCCCAGATCCGGGATAAGCTGCTGCCCAGGCCGGCCGAGACCCAGGGAGAAGCGCAGGCCGACGCGCCCGATGATAGCGCGCTGGAAGAGGCCGAAGCCGAAGCCTGAACCCGGTGACGCCGTTTCGAAATGGCTAAAAGCGTCCGTGAAGCGGCGATGGATCTGTTGTCCCGCCGCGAACACAGCACCTGGGAGCTGCAGCAAAAGCTGGTGCGCAAGGGGTATGCCGAAGAGGAGGTCGATTCGGCGTTGCAGCGCCTGGCGGATGAAAACCTGTTGAGTGACGAACGGTTCGTGGAAGCGTTCGTGCATTCCCGGCAGACCCGGGGCAGTGGGCCGCGCAAGATTATTGCCGAACTGTCGCAAAAAGGTGTCAGCGAGACGCTGATCTCCCACTATCTGGATGAACGCAGCCCGGTCTGGATCGATCTGGCCAGGGAAGTGCGCGTCAGAAAATTCGGGGCCGCTTTACCCGACGAGTACAGGGAAAAAGCCCGGCAGATGCGTTTTTTGCAGCAACGCGGGTTTACCACCGAGCAGATTCAAAATGTGGTGCGGGATGATAACGACTGATATTTCAGGGAATTGATTTCAGGCACTTCCCGTCCTATGTCTCTCGCAGAGACGTTTATGCCCGTTGTGTGGGCGCAGAGTCCGCAGAGGTTAATTTTTTCTTTGCGGCGCTGCGTCTTTGCGAGAGCAACGATGTATATTTTGCCGATAAGCGATCCGTGGTCGTTGATGCAGTGAGATTGGATACCCATGAAAAACAGCAGTGCTGAATTACGTACAGCCTTTCTGGAATACTTTCGCGAGCGGGGCCACGAGGTGGTGGCCTCCAGCCCGCTGGTACCGGCCAATGATCCGACCCTGCTGTTTACCAATGCCGGCATGGTGCAGTTTAAAGAGACGTTTCTCGGGCAGGAGCCGCGTTCCTACAAGCGGGCGGTCAGCTCCCAGCGCTGCGTGCGCGCCGGCGGCAAGCACAATGATCTGGAAAACGTGGGGTATACTGCCCGCCATCACACCTTTTTCGAAATGCTGGGCAACTTCAGCTTCGGCGATTATTTCAAGCGCGAGGCGATCGGTTATGCCTGGGAGTTTTTGACCGACGTTCTCAAACTGCCGGCGGACAAATTATGGGTCACCGTTTACCAGGACGATGAAGATGCCGCCACTATCTGGCTCAACGAGATTGGTGTAGACGAACAACGCTTTACCCGCATCGGCGACAAGCCGGGCGGCAAGCCTTACGAGAGCGATAACTTCTGGTCCATGGGCGACACCGGCCCCTGCGGGCCCTGTACCGAAATCTTCTACGATCACGGTCCCGGGGTCCCCGGCGGTCCGCCCGGCACGCCCGACGAAGACGGCGATCGCTATATCGAGATCTGGAATCTGGTCTTCATGCAGTACGACCGGGACAAAAGCGGCACTCTCAATCCGTTGCCCAGTCCGTCGGTGGATACCGGCATGGGACTGGAGCGCCTGGCCGCGGTCATGCAGGGTGTGCACAGCAACTATGAGATTGATCTGTTCCAGCATCTGATCGCGGCGGCAGCCAAAGTGACCGGATGTCAGGATAAAGCGGACAACTCCCTCAAGGTGATCGCCGATCACATCCGCTCCTGCAGTTTTTTGATCGTCGATGGTGTGATGCCTTCCAACGAAGGCCGCGGTTATGTACTGCGGCGCATCATTCGCCGGGCGATTCGTCACGGCCACAAGCTGGGGGCGGCGCAGGGCTTTTTCCATCAGCTGGTGGCACCGCTGGCCAACGAGATGGGCGAGGCCTATCCCGAACTGGTCAAACAGCAGACCATGGTGGAAAAGGTCCTCAAGCAGGAAGAGGAGCGCTTTGCCGAAACCCTGGACCAGGGCATGCAGATCCTGGATCAGGCAATCGCCGATCTGCCCGACCAGACCATCCCCGGCGAGACCATTTTCAAGCTGTACGACACCTTCGGTTTCCCGGTGGACCTGACCAACGACATCGCCCGCGAGCGCGGTCTGCAACTGGACATGGCCGGTTTCGACCAGGCGATGGCCGCCCAGCGTGAGCGGGCCCGTTCCGCCAGCCAGTTCGACGTTGATTACGGCGAGGCGCTGCAGGTGGAAGGCGAGACCGAGTTCACCGGCTACGAGCGACTGGCCGGCCCGGCCACGGTCGAGGCGATTTATCAAAACGGCCAGCCGGTGGACCAACTGGGCCAGGGCGAGGCCGGGATGCTGGTGCTGGATCGCACCCCGTTTTACGCCGAGGGCGGTGGTCAGGTGGGCGATCGCGGCCGGCTGCAATCGGCCGGGGGCAAGTTCACGGTCGAGGATACCCGCAAGCAGGGCGGCAAGGTGTTCTTGCATTTCGGCAAGGTGAGTGAAGGAACGATCAAAACCGGCGAACAGGTCGAGGCGAGTGTGGATGCCGAGCGCCGACAGGCCACGGCCTATAACCATTCGGCCACCCATCTGCTGCATGCCGCGCTGCGCCAGATACTGGGCGAGCATGTCACCCAGAAAGGCTCGCTGGTGGACGCCGAGCGCCTGCGGTTCGACTTCTCTCATTTCGAGCCGATCAGCCGCGAGCAGCTGCAGCAGATCGAGGCGCTGGTCAACGAGCATATTCGCCGCAACCACCCGGTCGAGACGCAGGTGATGGCCCCCGATGCGGCCATCGCCGCCGGCGCGCTGGCCCTGTTCGGCGAGAAATACGGGGAAGCGGTGCGGGTGCTGCGCATGGGCGAGTTTTCCATGGAGCTGTGCGGGGGCACTCATGTCGAGCGGACCGGTGATATCGGCCTGTTCAAGATTATCAGCGAAGGCGGGGTGGCCGCCGGCGTGCGTCGCATCGAGGCGATGACCGGCCAGCGGGCCCTGCAGTGGGTGGAAGAGAACGAAGCGCAGCTGGATGAGCTCGCCGACCTGTTCAAGGGGGCGCGCGAGCAACTGGTCGAGCGGGTGCGCCAGACGCTCGACCACAACCGCCAGCTGGAAAAAGAGGTGGAGCGGCTCAAGGCCAAACTGGCCAGCAGTCAGGGCGCCGATCTCGCCGCCCAGGCCCGGGAGATTAACGGACTCAAGGTGCTGGCGGCGCGCCTGGATGGCGCCGATCCCAAATCGCTGCGCGATACCGTCGACCAGCTCAAGAACAAGCTGGGTTCAGCGGCCGTGGTGCTGGCCACGGTCAGTGGCGACAAGGTCGCGCTGGTGGCCGGCGTGAGCCAGGACAGCATCGACAAACTCAAGGCCGGTGAACTGGTGAACATGGTCGCCCAGCAGGTCGGCGGCAAGGGTGGCGGCCGGCCCGACATGGCCCAGGCCGGCGGCAGTCAGCCCGAAGGCCTGGATGCCGCGCTGGCCAGCGTGCCGGACTGGGTGCGTGACAAGCTGGCCAGCTGAACCCCGGACCGATTTTTCCTGACCGCTGTCCCTCGAGGCGGCGAAATGACGGCAAATTCCTGCCGGGTTTTCGCCCGGCGGAACGGGTTCACACTTTCAATCTGCCGCCAACTAGTGTTTAATTTGCGCCCTTTGGGTACAGCGTAAAAGGTTTTAATGGCTCTTATTGTTCAAAAATATGGCGGTACCTCGGTCGGCACGGTCGAGAAAATCGAAAATGTCGCCGAGAAGGTCATCGCCAGTCGCCAGGCCGGCCACGATGTGGTGGTGGTCGTTTCCGCCATGAGCGGCGAGACCAACCGTCTGATTGAACTGGCCAACCAGGTGAGTGACCAGCCCGATCCGCGGGAGTACGATGTGCTGGTCTCCACCGGCGAGCAGGTGACCATTGCCCTGCTGAGCATGGCGCTCAATACCCGCGGCTATCCGGCCCGCTCCTATACCGGCTCGCAGGTGCACATCCTGACCGACAGCGCGCACACCAAGGCGCGGATTCTGGATATCGACGAGAGCCGCATGCGGGCCGATCTGGAGCAGGGTCGGGTGGTGGTGGTGGCCGGTTTTCAGGGGCGCGACGAGCAGGGCAATATCACCACCCTGGGCCGGGGCGGTTCCGATACCACGGCGGTGGCGCTGGCGGCGGCCCTCAAGGCCGATGAATGCCAGATTTATACCGACGTGGACGGGGTCTATACCACCGATCCCCGGGTGGTGGCCGAAGCCCGGCGGCTGGATCGCATCACCTTCGAGGAGATGCTGGAGATGGCCAGCCTGGGTTCGAAAGTCCTGCAGATCCGGGCGGTGGAATTTGCCGGCAAATATAATGTCAACCTGAGGGTGTTGTCCTCGTTTGAGGAAGGCCCGGGCACACTCATTACCTATGAGGAAGCAGCGGATATGGAACAACCTGTCATCTCCGGCATCGCCTTCAATCGCGATGAAGCCAAGCTGACGATTCTGGGCGTTCCGGATCAACCCGGTATGGCGTTCAGTATTCTGGGTCCGATTGGTGAGGCCAATATCGAAGTCGACATGATTATTCAGAACGTCGGTGCTGACGGGACGACCGACTTTACCTTTACCGTGCATCGCAACGATTATGAAAAAGCCCTTAAATTGTTGCAGGAGGTTGCCGGCAAACTGGGCGCGCGTGAGGTTGCGGGCGATAAATCCATTGTTAAAATCTCACTGGTCGGTGTCGGTATGCGTTCCCATGCCGGTGTCGCCAGTCGGATGTTTGAAACCCTGGCCAGGGAAGGGATTAATATCATGATGATATCCACTTCGGAAATTAAAATCTCCGTCGTCGTCGAGGAAAAGTATCTCGAACTGGGGGTGCGGGCATTGCATAGCGCCTTCCAGCTTGAGCAGGAAATGACTCTGTAAATCGCTCGAAGATCACAAAATAACGGTTTTTTACCGGTTTTGATTTATTAAAGTTTAGTAATGGGTTGACGATACCTACGGGGAGCCTGCCCGATATCAGGCCGACCGAAGGACAGAAATGACCAAATTATCCGAAAAGGAGTTAGATTGACATGCTGATTTTGACCAGACGGGTGGGTGAAACACTCATGATTGGCGACGAAGTCACCGTGACAGTCCTGGGTGTCAAGGGCAACCAGGTCCGCATCGGTGTCAATGCGCCCAAGGATGTTTCCGTCCACCGCGAAGAGATTTACGAGCGGATCAAGAGCGAAGAAGACAGCAGTGCCCAGGAGTCCAGCAGCTGAGGCTTTACCTCGGCGGCCGGCCCTAGTATCCTTTGCTCCCCGGTAAAACGGGGTTGCGGAGAGATGGCCGAGCGGCTGAAGGCGCTCCCCTGCTAAGGGAGTATGGGGTTAATAGCTCCATCGAGGGTTCGAATCCCTCTCTCTCCGCCATATCGAATAAAAAGGCCGCCCTGGGGGCGGCCTTTTTATTCAGTTTCCAGGTGCTAGTCGCCAGGGGCTAGAAGTTATCCGGCTTGAAAACAACCCGGATAATCAGTATATTGCGCCTTCTCCAGGGTTTGGGTGGTTTTTCCTGGCAACTAGTATCTAGCACCTAGCCCCTGTTCTTAAAGCGCCCGTAGCTCAGCTGGATAGAGTACCTGGCTACGAACCAGGCGGTCGGAGGTTCGAATCCTTCCGGGCGCGCCATATAAAACAAAAAGGGCCACCTTCGGGTGGCCCTTTTTGTTTTATTCGATGTACTGGTCGGATTTGATCCTCCGACTTTAAATGGCTGGTTCGACAAATCGGCAGGATGACGTACAGGGATGTACTAACACCCAAAACACTCGCTTTGCTCGCGGGGTGGGCTCTGTCGCGGGAGGCAGGAAGCCGGGAGCGACCAGCCGATTTACTCGCCCCATCCCTGGGGCTCGCCCTTCGGGCCAACGGCGCATACGCCGTTGTTCAAAATTGCTCCCGGCAATTTTGTGGACGACACAAAGTGTCGCCCGAAGGGCGTGAGGCCAGGGATGGCCTCACGTCAATCCTTCCGGGCGGCCCCAGAACCCCTTCGGGTTTCATCGGGCCTTCGCAACTCGCGTTGCTCGTTCGCGTCGCGCCATATAAAAAAAGGGCCACCTTCGGGTGGCCCTTGTTGTTTTATCCGTTACTCCTTACCTGTCAGATTCAAATTTGCGCGGATGATTCCGGGACAGAAGTTTTTTCCGGGTCTATGCTGAAACTGAACAGACGGCGAACCGGAGGTAAAGAATGGAACATGATGAAGTATCGGAACGCATCCATCGGGTGGCGCGGCTCTACAGGCAGTTTGATAATGAATACTGGGCATTTGTATCGCAGCTTCACCATGCGGGACGGCATCTGGGGATCACCGGTCCCGATCATGAGCGACAGGCTATGGCCGAGCTTACTTATGTCGGCGAGCTATTTTACATCGGCATGCGACTGGTAACCGTCGAAGGCACACCGCTCGGCGAGATCTATCTGGATTATGTGGGTAGTGAGGCGACGCAGCGCGTGGGGCGAGTATTCCTCGACGAGCCGGGCCAGCTCCTTGATGCGCCGACCGGTTCGGTACTCGGGCAGATAGGTGATCCGGATATTGCCCGGCGCCTGCTGGTGAGCTGGCTGGATGGCTGGTTGCGGGATTCGGTCGAGCTCAAAACGATGTAATTGGTGAACGAGCCATAACCCAATCAAACCCATCACCCCCGGACTGTTGAACTGCCGGCCTGATGAGTTATTCTGGACAACACATCGGCCTTTCGGCAGTACAAACGGATTCGAGGGTTTGCTGATGTAATGATTAATCCAAAGCAGAAACGTGCCAATGTTGATGCAGATCAACTCCCCGGAGTTCGTTCGCGACTAGAATTTCAAACTGCTATGATAGCCAGTGTGATAGTGAAACTTTTCAATTTCAGAACGGTATTGCCCGCACTTGTTGGCATTGTCGGTGTCGCCTTGTCAGGACCGATATACGGCGAGGAGTATATCGAGTGGCAGGCCGAGGGCGATGCCATCCCCGAACCGCTGGGCGGGCTGGAGGGCGACCCGCAGCGGGGCAAGGCGGTGGTCATCGATCGCGACAGCGGTAATTGTCTGGCCTGTCATCAGATGCCGATTCACGAAGAGTCCATGCACGGTACCGTTGCGCCGCCGCTGGATGAGGTCGGTTCACGGTTGAGCGAAGGCCAGTTGCGCCTGCGAATCGTTAACGAGCAACGGATCAATCCCAACACCATCATGCCGGCTTTCTACAAGCGGCCCGGCGAGTACCATCGTCCCCATCCGGCCTACAAAACCACGGTGCTTACCGCCCAGGAAGTGGAAGACGTTGTTGCTTATCTGATGACACTTAAATGAGGTGAATGATGACAAAGTGGTTGCCGAAGATTGTGCCTTTCGCCTTGTTGATGCTGCCCGGTTTGCTGCTCGCACTGGAACCGCAGTCCAGTTATGAATTGCTGAGTGACGATCTTAAAGAAATGCAGGACGATGATTTTGCCAATCCGGGGATGATGACAGTGGATCGGGGGCATGAACTTTTCCGGAAACCGGGCTTCAATGGTAAATCCTGCGCAACCTGTCATGGCGACAATGGGGAAAAACTTGATGCCGAACAGATCGCGGCTTATCCAAAGTATGATTCGGAGCACGGTCCTGTGACGTTGCAAAGCCGGATCAATCAGTGTTACGCCGATCGCCAGGAAGAATTTCCGCTGCTTTATGATGCCGAGGAGTTGATTGCCCTGGAGACCTTCGTGCGTTACCGGGCCCGGGGCGAGAAAGTGAATGTGGATATCAGCGGGCCGATGCGTCAGCACTATGAAGCAGGTAAAGAAATTTTTCATACCCGTATCGGTCAGCGTGATATGGCCTGCGTGCATTGTCATGAGACCTATGTCGGCCAGCATTTGCGGGGTCAGGTGCTCAATCAGGCCCAGATCAATGGTTTCCCCATCTACCGGGTTACCGGTGGCTCAATCATGAGCCTGCATGAGAAATATATTGGTTGTTATGGCACGTTGCGTGCCATGCCCTACGAGCCAGGCTCGCAGGAATATATCGATCTGGAAGTCTATATGAGCGCCCGCGGTAACGGTCTGCCGATTGAGACGCCGGGCGTTCGTCATTGATGAGGCGACAATGACAGCGCCCCTGGTTTCGCAGACAGGTTCTGAACAGGAGGAGGGATAACGATGTTAGAACTCAATCCGGAGCGGGTATGCAACATTATCCAGCTGGCGCGGGAGTTTCATGCCAAGGAAGCGGTGGTGCTCCCCGAGATGCCGAACAATCCGGGTGATGACTGGGCACTGCAGGTGCTGGCCGATCATCTCGATGATCCCGTGTACCGGGAATTGAAATATGCTATTGGCGATCTGGAACCCGATCAGCAGGCCCAGTTGCTGGCGCTGGTCTGGTTGGGCCGCGAGGACTACGCGCTGGAGGAGTGGGACGCCGCGCTGCAGACGGCCGTGGATTACCTTGCTTCAAGTCCTGCCGAGCAGATTATTGCAACTCCGTATATTGCCGATTATCTTGATGAAGGGCTGCGTCTGCACGGTTATGATTGTGACGCGTAAATTTGTCAGTTTGATTCTGGCAGTGTACTCAAAGCCCGCCGGGTCAGGATCGGGCCGAGGATTTCAAACAGGACAGTACTGCCAATGATCACGCTGATCAGGGTTTCGGAAAATGCCGGATAGCGTTCGGCCGCGACCAGTCCCATACCCATGGCCACGCCGGCCTGGGGCATCAGCGACAGGGCGAGCCGGTTGCTTTCACTGACGGGGGTGTGCAGCCAGGCGCCGGCACTCCAGGCGCCGGCAAAGCGGGAGATAATCCGCAACAGGACGTAGGCGGTTCCCAGCAGGCCGATTTCCAGCAGGCTGAGCAGTTCCAGTTGCGCGCCGGCCAGCACGAAGAACAGCACCAGAAATGGCCGATCGAAATCGTCGATAACATGGAAGGGACGGGTGTGATGCCGGGCCAGGTTCACGATCACCATGCCCAGGGTCATCGCCGCCAGAAACGGCGAGACTTCCAGCCAGTCGGTGAGCCCGGCGCAGAGGATCACGACGCCCAGCGCTTCGAGAATGGTCGGCTCGCCCGGCCGCAGGCGCCCGGTCAACAGCGCGGCCGGGATGCCGATGGCCAGCCCGAGCAACAGCGCGCCGCCGATATCCCAGAGCCCGTGCAGAATCGATTGATAGAGGGAACCGTTGCCGGTCAACACCGCGGCCACGGCCAGTGCCACGGAAAAGATAATCAGTCCCCAGGCATCATCCACCGCCACGATTCCCAGCAGAGTGCGGGTGATACGATTATCTTTATTACTTTCACGAATGACTTCGATGGTAGTGGCCGGGTCGGTGGCAGCGGCGATGGCGCCCAGTAGCATCGCCAGCGGGGGCGGCGTATTCAATAGCAGCAGCCCGAGGATCACCCCGCCGGTCGTGACCAGGGCGATCAGCACCGAATAGCCCATCACCGCGCGACCGTGTCGGAAGATACCCTGGCGACTGAGTTTGCCGCCGAGCAAGAAACCAATCATGGTCAGGGCGATAGTCGTGATCAGATCGAACCACGCTTCGCTGCGATCCGGCAGCAGATCCAGCCCGCCGGGACCGATCACAAACCCGAACAGCAACAGCAGCGTTACGCGCGGCAGACGGGTCAGTTTGCCGATGGTGTCGGTGGCCATGCCCAGCAGCAACAGCGCGCCGAGGGAAATCAGTAGCGTGGCGTGTTCAGTCATGATTAGCGTTGTTATTGCGGTCCTTTAGCATACACGGTCTTTGCTGTGGACAAAACGTCACGGCAGAACGGTATTAACCAAATGACCGCTGTTTGCGGCCATCCCGGTACAGAACTCATGTACTGCGGTATTTTACCGTCGCCAGTATCGTGTTCTTATCGCCATGTCAGCAATTTGTCGGCTTCCAGTTCCAGAAAATTCAGAAATGCCCGCACGACTACCGATGGTTGTTTGCCTTTGGGATAACCGATATACCAGTTCCACTCAATGGGAAAGCCCTCCACGTTCAGGATCACCAGTGAGCCGGGAATGTCCTCGCCGGTGATGGTGTGGCGCGACAGGGCGGACAGTCCCAGACCACCGATGATGGCCTGTTTGATAGCCTCGTTACTGCCCAGTTCCATGCGGACGCGAGGCTTCAACCCATGTTTGGCAAACAGGGCTTCGACGGCCATGCGCGTGCCCGAGCCTTCCTCGCGCATGATTAACGGCTCTTCGACGAAGTGTGTGAGCGGGATCTGCGATTCGTTGGCCAGTGGGTGGCCGGCAGGCGCCAGTATGACGATCGGATTGGGCAGGAAAGGGCGAAAAAGGAACTGTTCGCTGTCGGGCGGGTGACCCATGATATAAAGATCATCCACATTGTTGTTCATGCGCTCCAGCAGCCGTTCGCGGTTGGTGACTTTGAGCGCGACATCAATACCCGGATAGCGCTGGCAGAAAACACCGAGTGCCCGCGGCGCGAAATATTTGGCCGTGGTGACTACCGCCAGCCGCAGATGACCGGTTTTCATTCCTTTCAGATCGGCCAGTTCCATCTCCACCCGGGCGAAGGCGTCGAGTACCTCCCGGGTCGCGCCATGCAGGGTTTTGCCGGCCTCGGTCAGATAAAGCCTGCGTCCGACATGGTCAAACAGGGTCAGCCCGACAGACTCTTCCAGTTTATGGATCTGAATGGAGACCGTTGGCTGGGTCAAATACAGCTGTTCTGCCGCGCGCGTGTAACTGCCGGTTTGAGCGACGGCATCGAAGATCTGCAACTGGCGCAGACTGGCACGCCGAACCAGTTCTGGCGGGCTTGGTTTATCCATAGAACTGACTCTATACCAGGCATTCAAAAAATCTAGTTTCGTTTATGTCGATGTAGGGCTCACACTATATAAACATCAAGCCGCATCGAGATCACCGATGCACTGCTCAAACTGATCAACGGAGGGCGCTATGGACAAGTCAGAAACCATGGCGGAGGGCGCGGAGCGCTACAAATCCGGCGTCATTCCGTACAAGAAAATGGGCTATTGGGAGCCCGATTATCAACCCAGGGAAACCGATGTTATTTCACTGTTCCGGCTCACCCCCCAGCCGGGCGTGGAGCCGGAGGAGGCGGCTGCGGCGGTGGCCGGCGAATCCTCCACCGCCACCTGGACCGTGGTCTGGACCGATCGACTGACCGCCTGCGAGCTCTATCGGGCCAAGGCCTACCGGGTGGATCCGGTGCCGGGCACCGGTGAGGGGACGGACAGGGAGGCGCAGTATTTTGCCTATATCGCCTATGACCTGGATCTGTTCGAACCGGGCTCGATCGCCAACCTGACCGCCTCGATCATCGGCAACGTGTTCGGCTTCAAGGCGGTCAAGGCGCTGCGCCTGGAAGACATGCGCATGCCGGTCGCCTATTTGAAGACCTTCATGGGCCCGCCGACCGGTATCGTGGTCGAGCGCGAACGGCTCGACAAATTCGGCCGCCCCTTGCTGGGCGCCACCACCAAACCCAAGCTGGGGCTGTCCGGACGCAACTACGGGCGGGTGGTCTACGAGGCGCTGAAGGGCGGACTGGATTTCGTCAAGGACGACGAGAACATCAACTCGCAACCGTTCATGCACTGGCGTGACCGCTATCTCTACTGCATGGAAGCGGTCAATCGTGCCTCGGCGGCCACCGGCGAGGTCAAAGGCCATTATCTCAACGTGACCGCCGCGACCATGGAGGACATGTACGAGCGGGCCGAGTTCGCCAGGGACCTGGGTTCGGTGATCATCATGATCGACCTGGTCATCGGTTACACCGCCATCCAGTCGATGGCCAACTGGGCGCGCAGGAACAATATGATTCTGCATCTGCATCGTGCCGGTCACGGTACCTATACCCGGCAGAAGAATCACGGTGTTTCGTTCCGGGTGATCGCCAAATGGATGCGCATGGCCGGGGTGGATCACATTCATGCCGGTACCGTGGTGGGCAAGCTGGAAGGCGACCCCCACATGATCGCCGGTATCTACGACACCCTGCGCGAGCCCATTATCCCGCAGAACCTGCAGCACGGCATCTTCTTCGACCAGGACTGGGCCTCGCTCAACAAGGTGATGCCGGTGGCTTCCGGCGGTATCCATGCCGGGCAGATGCACCAGCTACTGCATTATCTGGGTGAGGATGTGGTGCTGCAGTTCGGCGGTGGCACTATCGGTCACCCCATGGGCATTGCCGCGGGTGCGACCGCCAACCGCGTGGCGCTGGAGGCGATGATCCAGGCACGCAACGAAGGGGTCGACATCTGGAATGAGGGCACCCGGGTGCTGGAGAAGGCCGCCAAATGGTGTCAGCCGCTGAAGGCCGCGCTGGATACCTGGAAGGACATCACCTTCAACTACGAATCCACCGACACGCCGGACTTCGTTGCGGTGGAAACCCCGTCCAGCTGATGTTGAGTGCTGAAGGTTACATTTTGATTTGAGGAGAAAGCACCATGCGTATTACACAGGGGCAGTTCTCGTTTTTGCCGGATCTCACCGATGAACAGATCATGGCGCAGATCAAATATGCTCTGAACCAGGGCTGGGCGCTGAACGTGGAGTTCACCGACGATCCGCATCCGCGCAACACTTACTGGGAGATGTGGGGTATCCCCATGTTCGATCTGAAGGATCCGGGCGGCATCCTCTACGAAGTGAACGAATGCCGCAAGGCCTATCCCAACCATTATATTCGCGTGACGGCCTTCGACTCGACACGCGGCTGGGAGACACCGCGCATGTCATACATCGTCAACCGCCCGCCGGCAGAACCGGGTTACGGCCTTGTGCGCCAGGAGGTGGAAGGGCGGCATATCGAGTATGTCGTGCATCCCTATGCCACCGATCGACCCGAGGGTGAACGCTACTCGTAAGTTGTTGCGGCGGCCTGTGACGGGTTGCCGGTGATTACCCGGTAGATGCCGGAAACGGTATCGATTCAGTATGGGGGCTTGGTGAGGATGAGTGATCAGGCAGGGCAACCGCCTCAGCAGAGCCCGGAGCAATCCGCGCCGATTCCCGATGAGGTGGATCTGGAGGGGGAGTTCCGCGACTCGCATGTTGCTGAGGTGCTGGACAAGCTCGATCGGGAGTTGATCGGCCTGGAGCCGGTCAAGACCCGCATCCGCGAAACCGCGGCGCTGCTGCTGGTGGATCGTGTGCGGCGCAAGATGGCCCTGATTTCCGAGTCTCCCAGCCTGCATATGTGTTTTACCGGCAATCCCGGCACCGGCAAGACCACCGTGGCGCTGCGCATGGCCGAGATTCTGCATCGCCTGGAATACGTGCGCGAAGGGCACATGGTGGCGGTCACCCGTGACGATCTGGTCGGGCAGTATATCGGCCACACCGCGCCCAAGACCAAGGAAGTGATCAAACGCGCCATGGGCGGGGTGTTGTTCATCGACGAGGCCTATTATCTGTATCGCCCGGAAAACGAGCGGGACTACGGTCAGGAGGCGATCGAGATCCTGTTGCAGGTGATGGAAAACAATCGCGACGACCTGGTGGTGATCCTGGCCGGTTATAAGGACAAGATGGAGCGGTTCTTCCAGAGCAACCCGGGCATGCGCTCGCGGATAGCTCATCACATCAATTTTCCCGATTACACCGCCGAGGAGCTGGAGGCGATCGGCAAGCTGATGCTGTCGCAACAGAGCTACCGACTCAGCGAGAACGCCGAGCAGGTGTTTCGGGACTACATCCGGCGACGCATGCAGATGCCCCATTTCGCCAACGCCCGCTCCATTCGCAACGGCCTGGATCGGGCCCGCCTGCGCCAGGCCAACCGACTGTTTGCCGAGCGCGGCCGCAAGCTCAGCCGCGAGGATCTGATGACTATCGAGGCCGAAGATCTGCTGGCCAGCCGGGTGTTCCAGGAAGGGGAACAGGCCGACAAGCCGAGCTGAACGGCGCCGTGCCATGCCCGCCCACCCGCTGGATCGCCTGCCGAGTCTGCGAGTCATTCCCAAGCAGATCCCGGCGCCGGTCTACAATACCCTGCGCCTGGTGGTACTGCGCCATCCTCACGGCGTGCGCCTGGGGCTGAGCGGCCTGCGTCCCGAGTTGTGGGCCCTGCTGGATCGTCGCGGCTGGGCACTGGTCGACGGCCTGTACAACGATCTGCCAGTCATGGCCTGGACGGCGTTTGGCAAGCGTGCACAGGCCGCCCTGCATAAACCGGTCGGCTGTGAGCTGCGGCTCTATCACCGTGCCGCCGGCCTGATCATGGGCCCGGGGCTGGATGCCCTGTACCGGGCCGGCAGCCGTTGTCTGGGCCGGGAATGCAGGGAGCATGTTTCGGACTGACCGCCTTACTCGGGGAACTGCTGGGCGGCGGCCAGCTGGCGCAGGCCATCCAGGGCCTGTTCCAGTACCGGGTGATCGCTCTGGCGCGGATAGACCATATACGCCGGGTGGCGGAATTCGGGCGAGCCGGCGATCCAGTAAAGCTGACCGCTTTTGATAAAGGGCGCGGCCATGCGTGCCGGCAAAAAGCAACTGCCACCGTTGGTCAGGATCAGCTGGATCCCGAGCCAGCCGATGTTGGCGATTTGCGGGGGCCCCTCCAGTTCGGGATAGCTCTGGGCATGCCGGGCGTAGAACCCCGGCCCCCATTCAATATAGACATAATCCTCGCCGGGGCCGGTGTCGTCGGGCCGGGTGCTGACCAGGATCAGGGTTTCATCGAACAGGGCTTCGACCACCAGCCCGGGGCTGTGGGTCGGCGTGTACATCAGGCCGATATCCAGGCTGCCCTCGATCAGGCCGCGCATGATGTCTTCCTCGAAGCCGATATCGCTGCGAATCACCACATCCGGGGCCTGCTGACGCATCCAGCCGACCCACTGGGGCAGATAGCCTTCCCACAGAGCAATCCGCCCGCTGATTCGGATGCTGGCCCGGTAGCGCTCCGGCAGTCCGACCTCGGTGCGGGCCTGATCCGCCGTGAGGACTAACCGTTTGGCGTAATCCAGAAAACGGCGGCCGGCCGGGGTCAGGTTGGCGCCGGCCCGGTTGCGCACGAACAGCCGGGCACCCAGCTCCTGTTCCAGTCGCTGCAGGCGGGCGCTGACCGTCGACTGGGTCAGGTGCAGCTGTTTGGCCGCCTCCAGAAAGCTGCCGTTGGCGGTGATCGCGAGAAAGGTGCGAGCCTGCTCGATGTCCATAACAATCCTCTCTATATCGAAAATATCGATATTATAGTGCAAATAATATCGTTTGACTGTATTAGATGATACTTATATCGTTTTTACTACATTAACAGCAGGCAAGAAGGAGATCCTCCCATGACGACCATGACTGAACTGGAACGGGACAATGAAGGCTATTTGATCGACCCGGAGCAGTGGAATGAAGAGGTCGCCCAGGAACTGGCCGAGGAAGAGGGGTTGGAGCTGGATGAGACCTATCTGGCGGTGCTCAATTTCATGCGCCGCTACTGGGCCGAGCATCGGGTCGCCCCAGACGTACGCCATGTGGTGGATTATCTGGTCAAGGAAGAGGGTTTTGACAAGAAAACGGCCAAGGCCCATCTGTTCGAGCTGTTTCCCTACGGCTATGTCAAACAGGCCTGCAAGGTGGCCGGGATGATCAAGCCGCGGGCCTGGAGTACCGGCTGATCCGGGCCGGCCTGTGCCGCCTGGTCCACGAGTACACAAGGGAGTCGGTGAGCTTCGTCTCGTCCCCCGTTAATCGCCGGCTTCCTTGTCCTTTCACAGCAGGGTGAAACGGGCGGGACAACACCCCGTATTGCCGCTCAATTTCTGGCGCCCCGATCAGGATTCGAACCTGAGACCTTCCCCTTAGGAGGGGGACGCTCTATCCAGCTGAGCTATCGGGGCTAATGGGCCGGTGATTGTAGCACTGCCGGGAAGGGAACCCAACGCGGCCGGGATTGTTATCCTTCATTTGTCAGAATAATCACTATTCCCCGTATTCCGACTGGCGCAACACTGCCGATACTTCGGCCCCGGTGCGCGCCACGCTTTATTGATTGATGCTTTCGCCCGGCATGCGCGAAGCCCCTGGCCCGGAGCAAAAGGTCGGATTTTTTTCACAGGGTGCGGAGATTTTGCGGGCATGGCGCACAAATTCTTCAGCCACCGGCGTGCTGCATTCCACTTTGATATCGCATCCTTTGCGGAATACTCTATACTTTCTTTGAAGTTAAGTGACTGATAATTAAAATAACCGCGGACAATCTGTGATCCGCTTATCGGTTTTGCCCAGCTGAATACCGTTACCATGCCCGGGTTGGAGCTGTCTGGTTCTGACCGGATGTGATGTGAGGAGATAATAATGTTAAATGAAATATTCATGATTGTGCCGGGGAGTATTTTTCTGAGCGGGTTGATCTGGTTCATCATATTGAGCTTTGTTTTATGGGCGGCACGTAGCCATGCGCATCGTACCATCCGCTCATTCGGGCTGATTCTGCACAGTGCGATGAGACTGACCGCTGCGGCAATTATGCGTGCAGAGAGTCGCCTGCTGGAACGCAATCGCGAGGTCTTGTTGAATCAGGGACGGGAGGCCGCCGAGCGAATTGTTGAAAGGGAGTTTGATCGCATTGATGCGACCGTACGCAAGGATCTGGCCGAGTACCCCTCTCTGCACCGTCAATTGAGTGAGGAAATCACCAAGATTGACGAGGATTACAAGGAGAGCACGGAAGTCCCGCCGGAACCCCCGGCCTGGGTCAAGGCCGTCGAGGCGGTAGCCAAGATTCCCACAACCAAAGGGGACCCGATGGTGGGCAATGTCCTCGAGGACATTCATCAGTCTCTGGTCAAGGCCAACACCCGCGCACTGGAAGAGTACCGCAAGGCCAGCCACAAACGTCATCAATTGTTGAATAATATGATGCCGCACTGGCGGAATGTTAAACAGATACTGAGTAAGGTCGACAAGAACGTCAACAGTCTGTTGCAACGTTCTGTCACAATCGATCGGCACATGGAAGAGTATGAAAATATCCAGAAACGCAGCAATCGTGCGTTGGAGATGCTGTCGTCATCCGCCATTACCCAGTTTTTTATCTCGGCTTTTGTGCTGATCATCGCCATTGGCGGCGCGATGATTAACTTTAATCTTATCGCCTTGCCCATGTCGGAAATGGTCGGCGCCAAGAGTGAGATCATCGGCATGCCGACCTCGGATGTTGCCGCGCTGGTTATTATACTTGTTGAAATCGCCATGGGCCTGTTTTTGATGGAGTCATTGCGCATTACCCGCCTGTTTCCCATCATCGGCGCCTTGCCGGACAAGATGCGTGTGCGCATGATCTGGATAACCTTCACTATCCTTTTTGTTCTGGCTTCTGTCGAAGCCGGTCTGGCCTATATGCGCGAATGGCTGGTTGAAATGAAACAGGCTTCGATGATGACGAGCGGTGAAGAAGCTGTGCAGGATGGGTATCTGTGGATTACGACTGCCGCGCAGATGGGACTCGGCTTTATGTTGCCGTTTGCCCTGGTATTCGTGGCGATTCCGCTGGAGTCCTTTGTTCACTCACTGCGTACTGTACTGGGGATCATTGGTGTTGCCTTGTTGCGCAGTCTGGCGTGGTTGCTTCGGTTTGCCGGGAATATCTCCCGTTATGCCGCAAAAGTGCTGGAGAATATTTATGATCTGGTGATTTTTGCCCCGCTGCTGATTGAACGATTGCTTGCCGCAAACCGGGATTCGAATAAAAGCAGTGACAAAGGCAAAAAAGTTGATACTGCGTCCGCGTATTAAGGGGGATAAATGAAAAAGAATCGTCTGTTTATTCTGATAATGGTGGTCGCATTGGCGGTGGCCAGTGGCTGCTCAAGACACAATAAGGCCCGGGATCACGGTGTCTATATGCTGCTGGATACCTCCGGCACCTATACCGAACAACTGGCGGAGGCACAGCGAATCATTAATTATGTGCTGAGCGAGCTGGAGCCGGGGGATACCTTTGCGGTTGCCCGTATTGATACGGGCAGTTTCAGTGAGAAAGATATCGTCCACCGGCAGACCTTTGATACGCGACCGAGTCAGGCCAATGCCCAGCGGCGTGCTTTTCGGGAAACCATCGATCAGTTTGTTGAAAACGTCAAACCGAGTTCCTATACCGATATTACGGGTGGTGTCCTTCAGGCCATTGAGCATCTCAATGAGGTCGGTCCGGGTAACAAGACCATATTGATCTTTTCCGATATGAAAGAGGATATAAAGGAAGGTTATGTACGGGATATTCCGTTACAGCTTGACGGATTTAATGTGGTTGCATTAAACGTCATAAAACTGGCCAGTGACAATGTGGACCCGCGGAAATACATGGATCGTCTGTCCGAATGGGAAGAGCGGGTTGAGTCAGGCGGTGGTCAGTGGAAGGTCGTCAATGACATGGAACGGCTGGAGTCGGTAATGGACTTTGATTGATTTGATTTCTCATTGCTCCCTCTCAGGCGGGCCATCGGTTTTTCGGTGGCCCGTTTTTTTATCTCCTGACAGTTCTCTTGTGACCTGAGGTTTCGCCGGCTCTCACATTCTGTTTCACCGGATTCTTTTCGACGGTCTACACATCTGCCATCGCCGGTGGTAACCTGATTCAATCAAGTTCCGGCTCACAGGGCCGATAATAGACCCGAAGAGACAGTGGAAATATTCTGATGAGTCATACCATTGCACAGCATCGCCGGCGGCAGCCCATGTGGTTCTATGAAAAGAACTACCGGTTTTTGCGTCAGTTGCTCCCCGAACTGCCGCAGGAGCATGTCGGTCGTTATCAAATCCGGCATGAACAGCACAGGATGAATGTCCAGGTGGTTGAGTTCGGCCCCTATACCCAGCTGTTGCAATTATCGCAGCGCTTTGAAGGCACATCGTCCCTGTTACCTGATCTGTGTATGAGCGTGCGCGTCTACCACGATGCCAGGCTGGCCGAGGTGATCGGCTATCAGGGCGTCGAGCGGTTACTGGCACGTTATGAATTACCCAATGCCGGAATGCTATATCCTGACGAAAAACGTCAGGCAAATCTGCTGTTGCACGACTGGTTGACCATGTTCATGAATCACTATCGGCAGTCCGACAAAACCGCGACAGTTTTATAAAGCCGGGCTGACAGTGAGATCCCGCCTTCGGGCGGCAGGGAAGTTCCGGATTCGGCTCACTATAGACCGCGAGATCGCGTAAATTTTCAAAAATCCGTCCCATGGGGTTGCCTGAAGCGCGCAGTCTGGACTAATCTCCCTCAGAAAGTGTGCTAAAGATCACATTTTTGGCGCCGATAATTTTATCAAGGATAGTTCATTCCGGGCCAATTTCTGGAGCCGAGCCCCTAACCCGCATTACGAGGGGGAGTGCCATGGCATGTTCACATACCGCCAACTGCCAGTTGTATGCCCAGTTCGCCGCCGATGCGTCATTGAAACTCTGGAAACAACACTATTGCGAGGGCGTGTTTGATCAGTGCGCGCGCTATCAGCTTGCACTGGAGGGCAAGCCGGTACCGCTGACCCTGTTACCCAACGGTAAAATGGTCGAGCGGCGCTCCAAGGAGCAGATCAGTGCCTCGGCCCTGTTTAATGCCATTCAGAAACAGCGTGTCGGAGTGGTTCGCTCCCTGATCAAGACCGGCATGTCCTCCTATAAGCTCAAGACCGAAGAGGGGCTCACGCCGCTGATGGCCTCGGTGGCAGTCGGCAATCCGGAGCTGGTCAAGCTGATGCTGGAATACGGTTGCGATCCCCACGCCAGAAACCGGGAGGGGAAACGCGCCATTGATATGGCCCAGGAGTCGGGTTTCACCGAAGGCCGGGATATTCTGAACAAATACATGGCGACCCACCCGCCCGGTGACGCGTCACCCGCTGCCGGGGCTGCGCAGGAAGAAGCCGAACCGGAAATGAAGGAAGTCGTCGGCTTCCTGCGCCGGCTGAATCCCTTTCGCTCCAGGGAGGCCTGAGCATGGCATACTGGCCCTGGTGGATTGGTGCACTGGCGCTGGGGGGTGTCAGCATCGGCTATTTTCTGCTCATCGGTAAACTGCTGGGTGTCTCCGGCAGCTGGGCCAAGGTGGTCGGCTGGAAGGAGGATCGCGAGCTGGGCCGTTCCGCCGCCGAGCTGGAGCAGGCCGACGACGGCGAGATCGAAAATGCCCTGCTGGCGGCAACGCTGGCCGAATTTGGCGCCTCCGCCATGGATGAGAAAAGCGCCGGGCAGGACGGGAATGAGCCGGATAAGGCGATGCCGCCGGCGGCTTCAACCGCCAGTTACACCCCCTGGACCGCCCATCTGGTGTTTTTGCTTGCGATGTTCGCCGGCGGTTTGATCGCGGCGCTGACCAGTGGTCAGTTCGAGCTCGAATTTCAACTCAGTGATACCCACAGCCGGATCTTCGGCGGGCCGCTGGAAATCTGGCTGGCGCTGTTGTTCGGCGGGATGATGGTCGGGTTTGGTACTCAGATGGCCGGTGGCTGTACCTCCGGTCACGGCTTGAGCGGCTGCTCGCGCCTGATTCCCGCCAGTCTGCTCTCCACCGTGGTCTTTATGCTCAGTGCCATCGGCCTGTCGTTATTGATGGAGGCAGCGATCCAATGAAGCAATCCCGGGTGAAAATGTATCTGTCTTACGGGCTGATAGGCGGTTTGATGGGCTACGTGGTCGCCCGTATCGGCTTCGGCGACTATGACGAGTTGCATCAGATGTTCGTGCTGGATGACTTGCGTATGCTGTATGCCTTTGCCGGCGCCGTGGCGCTGTCAATGTTGGCGTTTATTCTGCTGGCCCGGCGAATCCCCAGACAGGAGAAATTCTTTCAGCCCGGCACGATTCCCGGCAGTATGTTGTTCGGCTTCGGCTGGGCGGTCTGCGGGGCCTGTCCGAGCATGGTCTTCGTCCAGCTGGGTGCCGGCAAGATTCCTGCGGTGATGACGATGGTCGGTATCATCCTTGGCGTCTACCTGCACAAGAAGGCCCACGCCCGATACTTTCGCTGGGATACCGGCTCCTGCGTCAGTGATTGAAGCGATTGTTCACCCATTCAATTCCGCAGCTGCCTGAAGTTGCCTGCGGTTTGGCCGTAACAGACAGTGCTGTCGTTTGTATCGTGGTTTATCTGAGTTGAACCATCAGGTATTTGAACGATATCGGGAGTCTTCCGGCTGGTCGATCATTATTCCTTATTCCTTTGAGTTTATATGGGCTTTAAGCTAGTCTGGTTATGTGAATAATAATGGTCAAGCTGATATCGCATCAGCCAGTTCTGAGCCGTCGGGTTGCCGGGAATAAAGCTGCAACGTGGCGATTGGAGTTCCGATCAATGACTGCTATCGACTACTTGCGAGACAAACTGCAGCGGCTCCTGCCATTGGTGGGCGCGACCTCTCCAAATCCCGCCGAACTCGATGATAACGCCCTGATCAGCCAGGATCCGCTCGGCAGGGTGGCGGATACCTTCCCGGCCACGCTGGCACATCAGCAGGCGAACGCCGAAGCGCTGCGTATTGCTTATGCGGAGATCCGTGAAGTCCTGAATACCGTCGGTGCCGCCATTATCGTCACCGATGACAGCATGCGGATCGAGATGTATAACGAACGGGCAAAGAAGCTGCTGCTGGGGGATGAGCAGCAGGTCATTGGCGACATTTTTTTTAACCGGATCAAAAACTGTCCCTACAAAACCAATCAGCATAAACTGAAAAAGCTGATTGAACAGGGGCAGCGTGAGACCCATACCGAGTTTGTCATCGAGAATGAGTATTATGATGTGACGGTCACGCCTATCGCCGACCAGACGGGGCGTGCCAGTAAAATCATTTTCATGTTTCTCAATGTCACCCGCCAGCGTGAGGAATACAACCGGCAAAGGCTTTCTGCGGTGGTATTCGAGAGCACCAGTGAAGGGGTCGTGATCACGGACAAGGACAACCGCATTGTTGAAACCAACGACGCCCTCACTCATATCACAGGTTATCAAAAAGAGGAATTATTGGGCCGTGATCCCCGGATATTCAGATCCGGGATTCACAACAGGGAGTTTTATACCGGGCTCTGGCACAGCCTCGAAAAAAGAGGTGTGTGGCGGGGTGAAATCTGGGACCGGCGTAAGAACGGGGAGATTTTTCCCGCCTGGCAGACGATTAACACCATCTGTAACGAGACAGGAGAAGTTATCAATTATGTTTCGATTTTTTCCGATATCAGCGCCATTAAACAATCGCAGGAGAAACTCGATTTTCTGGCCTATCATGACCCGCTGACCACGTTGCCCAACCGGGTGTTGTTCACGGATCGCCTGACCCAGGCGCTGGAAAAGTCTCGTCGCGAGAACAACCGTCTGGCTATTATTTTTATCGATCTGGATCGCTTCAAGAACATCAACGACACTCTCGGGCATGCATTTGGTGACCGACTACTGGTGGATGCCGGGTTGCGCCTGCTAAACAATGTGCGCAAGGTCGATACGGTCGCGCGCCTGGGCGGAGATGAATTTATTGTACTGTTGGAAGACATCGAGTCCGATGAGCATGTAGC
>JBKGZJ010000010.1:0-30560 GCA_046545635.1 Thiohalophilus sp.
CAGCCGCCGGGTGCGCTGGTCGGTTGACGTCGATCCGCTGGAGATGTTCTGACGACACAGGGACGAGGGACGAGTAACGAGGGTTTTGCTGGGGCTGATTTTATCACCCCTCCCTGGCCCTCCCCTGGAAGGGGAGGGAAAACTTGCTAAAGCAAAGATCCATTTCCCTCTCCCACAGGGACGAGTCCATGGATGGACTCGGTAGAGCGAAGCAGGATGCCCAAGCCGAGGGGGCCAGGGGGAGGGGATATAAATAAACCTCGTCCCTCGTCACTCGTACCTCGTCCCTCCCGTCTACCTGCGCTAGGCGCAGGCAGGCCGGTGGTTTACAATCAGCGCCCCGATAACCATTTACCCAGGCGACGTGAATTTTTCATGAAAAACCAGCTTCAGGCCCTGATCGCGCAGGCCATCGAGGCCCTTCGGGCCGACGGTACCCTGCCCGCCGACGTCGACCCCGCCATCCAGATCGAACGCACCCGCGATCCCTCGCACGGGGATCTGGCCTGCAATGTCGCCATGCTGCTGGCCAAACCGGCAAAGGCCAAACCACGGGATCTGGCGGAGAAGATCGTCGCCGCGTTACCCGCGGATCCCAGTGTCAGCAAAGTGGAGATCGCCGGGCCGGGGTTTATCAATTTCTTTTTGAGTGACGACGCTTTTCATGCGGTGATTCCGCAGATTCTCGAGGCCGGTGAGGCCTACGGCCATTCCACCATTGGCAACGATCAGCGGGTGCAGGTGGAGTTTGTCTCGGCCAATCCGACCGGGCCGCTGCATGTGGGCCACGGGCGCGGCGCCGCCTACGGGGCGGCGGTGGCGGATCTGCTGGCCGCCGCCGGCTTTACCGTGCATCGCGAATATTATGTCAACGACGCCGGGCGGCAGATGGATATTCTTGCCGCCAGTGTCTGGCTGCGCTATCTGGAGCTGGCCGGCGAGGAGCTGGCCTTCCCCGCCAATGGCTACAAGGGGGATTATGTCTGGGACATCGCCGCCACCTTGCATCGCGAACACGGTGATCGTTTTCGCCATGCCTGGAAGGTGATCCGTCAGACCCTGCCCGCGGATGAACCAGATGGCGGGGATAAGGAAGCCTATATCGACGCGGTCATCGGCCAGGCCAAACAATACCTGGGTGAGGATGACTATCGTTTCGTCTTCGACACCGGACTCAACTACATCCTCGACGACATCCGCGACGATCTGGCCCAGTTCGGTATTGCCTATGAAGAATGGTTTTCCGAGCGCTCGCTGACCGACACTGGCGCGGTGCGCAAGGCGCTGCAACGGCTGCGCGACAGCGGACACACCTATGAGAAAGAAGGTGCCCTGTGGTTCCGTTCCTCCGACTTCGGCGACGAAAAAGACCGGGTGCTGGTGCGCGACAACGGCCAGACCACCTACTTCGCCTCGGACATCGCCTATCACATGGACAAGCTGGAACGGGGGTTCGATCGGGTGATCGATGTCTGGGGCGCCGATCATCACGGCTATGTGCCGCGGGTGCGGGCGGCGCTCAGGGCGCTGGGCGATGATCCGGCCCGGCTCGATGTGCTGCTGGTGCAGTTCGCCATTTTGTATCGCGGCGGGGAGAAGCTGCAGATGTCGACCCGCTCCGGCGAGTTCGTCACCCTGCGCCAGTTGCGCAAGGAGGTGGGCAGCGACGCGGCGCGCTTCTTTTACGTGATGCGCAAGTGCGAGCAGCACATGGACTTCGATCTGGATCTGGCCAAATCCGAATCCAAGGACAACCCCATCTATTATATTCAGTATGCCCACGCCCGGGTCTGCAGTGCCCTGCGCAAGCTGGAAGAGAAGGGCTGGCAATACGATCAGGATCTGGGCCTGCAGCAACTGGGGTTGCTGACGACCGACCATGAACTGTCCTTATTGACCAGCCTGTCCCGTTATCCGGAAGTGATCGAGTCGGCGGCGCTGGCCCATGAGCCGCATCAGTTGTGCCACTATCTGCGCGAGCTGGCCAATGATTTTCATACCTATTACAACGAGCACAAGATTCTGGTGGACGAAGCGCCGCTGCGTAATGCGCGACTGGCGTTGAGTCAGGCGACCCGCCAGGTAATCGCCAACGGCCTGGGTCTGCTCGGCGTCTCGGCGCCGCAGTCCATGTAGGGTTAACCGCGACGGCGCTGTATTGGTTACACGTTCGGTGATACGCTTATCCCATGCCACGCGATTACGCCAAAACACCCAAACCCAAACATCCGCACTCCCTGCCCGGCTGGGTGTGGCTGCTGGGTGGCCTGTTTATCGGCCTGTTTGTCGCTTTTTTGATTTATCTGGCGGATAACACCGGTTCCGATCCCGAAGCCGGAATCAGCGGTTCGGTTAACGAACTGATCGGCAAGTTCCAGGATACCCGCAAAGACACACGCGAAGTCCGGACTGACAAAAAGCAGGCGCCACCGCCGCCGGAAGAACAAGAAGAAGACAAACCGCGCTTTGATTTTTATACCATCCTGCCGGAACTGGAAGTGGTCATTCCCGAACACGATCTATTCGACAAGGAGGAAGAACCCGAAACCCGGCCCCGTTCCGGTGATCTCGGCGCTGAAACGCCGGCCACCAGCGACAGCGATGTGCGTTATATTATTCAGGCGGGTTCGTTCCGCAATCCCGAACAGGCCGACCGGCTCAAGGCACAACTGGCCCTGCACGGTATCGAAGCGTCGGTTCAGACCGTGAAGATCAATGATAACGATACCTGGCACCGGGTCCGGGTCGGTCCCATCAACGATCTGTCCACCGTCAACCGGACCCGTAAACGATTGCAGGACAACGGCATCGCCACCATCGTGGTCAAGGAAAAAAGCTGACCCAGTCACGCCGCCATGCCCTATGTGCTGATACTGCTGTTACTTCTTGGCCTGTTCTTCGGTCCCGGCCTGTGGGCCCGCTATACCTTCAAACGTTACAGCAAACCGCGCAAGGATATCCCCGGCACCGGCGGTGAACTGGCCCGCCATCTGCTGGATCGTTTTGGCATGCAAAGCTATCAGGTCGAGGTAGCCGGCGCCGAGGGCGATCACTTTGATCCGGGCAGCAACACCGTGCGTCTCAGCCAGGACAACTACTCGGGAACATCCCTGACGGCGGTCGCTGTCGCCGCCCACGAAGTCGGCCATGCCATCCAGCATCATCGCGGTGAGCATAAACTCAAGCTGCGTACCCGTCTGGCCAGAACCGCCAATGCCGCACAGAAGATCGGTGCGGCAGTGATCCTCATTGCCCCGCTGGTGGCCCTGTTATCGCGGGCCCCCTCGGTCATTGTGTTACAAATTATCTTTGGACTCGGCACCATGCTGCTGGCGACGCTGGTGCATCTGATCACCCTGCCGGTGGAATTCGATGCCAGCTTCGGCAAGGCTTTACCCATTCTGCGCGAAGGTTATATCCAGCCCAAAGACGTCCCCAGGGTCAAACGCATCCTGCGTGCCGCCGCCCTCACTTATGTTGCGGCCTCTCTGTCGAGCCTGCTCAGTCTGGGACGCTGGATCGCGATTCTGCGCAGATAGTTGGTTCCAGGTGCTGAGTGCTGAGTCGGCAGTTGGCAGATTAGCCGGCGATTTGCATCTTTCCGTCGTGCCGGCATCCAGTCTCGAATCGGGGCACAGCCCTGGACTGCGGCTCAAGGCCTCAATGACAGATAATAATTCTCAGTAACAGCACTCAGCACTCAATACACTGTGATGGTGTTCATGGTATATTGCTTTGCAGCTCCCTACTATTGCCGCCACCGAACACACAACCCACTGACTCTATTTTGAGGTGCACCATGAAAACCCTGAAAGCACTGACTGCCGCCAGCCTGCTGGCAATAACGGGCACCAGCTACGCCGAATCCGGCGACTACATGAATCTGCAACTGGGGATCAGCGATGTGGACGGCTACGATGAAGGCCTGGCCGCCATCGGCACGTTTGGCCGGCCGGCGCCGAATGTGCATGAGAACTTTTCCGTCGAAGGTGAATTTACCACCACTATCGCCGATCCGGATGCCACAATTGCCGGCAACAGTGTCGAGGTCTCCTATTTTACCCTGGGCGCCTATGGCGTTTTTTCTGTGCCGCTAAACCAGTATGCCAACCTGCGCGGTCGTGCCGGGATGATCTATTATGATACCGACGTGGCCGGTGCGGCGCCCTATGGTTCCGATGACGGATTCGAACTGAGTGCCGGCTTCGGTGCCACCTATAATCTCAACCAGCAGATGGATCTGATCGCCGAATACACCATTATCGAATCCGACATCAGCCATCTCTCGGCCGGAATCCAGTATCGCTTTTAAAACAGGAAAACTAGCAGCCAGTTACCAGTGACTGGCTGCTATTCAAAATCATAATGCTTTTTGACCGGCTCGCGGATTTCCCAGGTACAGCTCATGCCGGCGGGGAAGGTCACCAGATCGCCGCGCTGGATCTGCACTGGTTCTCCCTCCTCCGGGGTAATGATGACATCGCCCTCCAGCAGATAGCAGGTTTCCTGACGATCGTATTTCCAGGGGAAGGTTGATTCCTCTTTTTCCCAGATCGGCCAGTCGTACACGCCCATAACGTCCAGCTTGGCCGGTGAAGGATTGCGTTCTACAAGAATCTGCATTGTTATCACCTTATTTACGTTCATTGCTGTTACAAAACCTGCCCGGCAAATCAGGCAACCGGGTTGTTATTCATCTTCCAGATAGGTATAGCCATTAAGCCCGGACTCAAGCTGGCGCAAATATTCTTCGCGCTCACTCTCAGAAAGCCCGGCCTGTGCCACCTTGCTCCGATAACTTTCAAGCAGTGCTTCGGCACTGATATGCACATAATCGAGTACCGAATCCACCGTGTCGCCATAGAGCACCTGGTCGACCTGATAACCGCCGTCCCCTGATAGGGAGACATTGATCGAGTCGGTATCGCCAAACAGGTTGTGCATATCGCCCAGTATCTCCTGATATGCGCCGACCATGAATATCCCGATCAGGTAAGGTTTCCCCGGTTTCAGGTGGTGCAGCGGCAGGCTGCTCTCGACCCCTTCGCCATCGACGTAGTAGTCGATTCGCCCGTCCGAGTCACAGGTAATATCCTCGATCACCCCGCGGCGGGTCGGTTTTTCATCGAGTCGATGTAACGGTACCACCGGAAAGATCTGATCGATGGCCCAGACATCGGGAATCGACTGAAACAGCGAGAAATTGGCGAAATACTTGTCCGCCAGCTTGTCATGCAATTCATCGAGCACCTCGCGATGCACCCGGTTGCTGATGGATAACAGTTCGTGCACGCGCTGGCAGGTAACGTAATAGAGTTCCTCGGCATAGGCGCGTTGATCGAGTGTCAGTACGCCGTGGGTATACATGCTTTGTGCCTCGCTCAGCCAGTGCTTGATATCGTGATAGATCTCCATGGCGGCGCGGCTGGAGGTCTCGTCCTGGATCGCCTCGTAGCATTGCCACATATCCTGCAGCACCAGCGGATCGTCGCTTTGCGGCTCGAGCATGGCGCTGGCGTCGGGCACCTGCTCGGTATCGATAATGTTGGTGATCAAGACCGCATGATGCGCCGTCATCGCCCGGCCCGATTCGGTAAAGATAGCCGGATGCGCCAGGCCGTGCTCCTCGCACGCCTCCCACAATACATGCACGATATTATTGGCGTAGGCCTGTACGCTGTAGTTCATGGAACAAAAACTGCGCGAGCGTGAACCCTCGTAATCGACACCCAGGCCCCCGCCGACATCCACGCAGCGGATGTTAATCCCCATGCGATGCAGCTCGATAAAATAGCGCGCGCATTCGAGCATACCGCGCTGGATATCGCGGATATTGGCGATCTGGGAACCGAGATGGAAATGGAGCATCTGCAGGCTGTCGCTCAGGCCGGCCTCGCGCAGCCGTTCGATGACCCAGATCACCTGCGCGGCGGAAAGACCGAACTTGGCTTTTTCGCCGCCGGTATTCTGCCATTTGCCGGCACCGATGGAAGCCAGCCGCACCCGTACACCCAGCAACGGTGCGATGCCCAGGGCCTGCGATTCGCTGATCACCAGCTCCAGTTCAGAGAGCTTTTCGATCACGATATAGACCTGGTGTCCGAGCTTGCGGCCGATCAGAGCCAGACGGATATATTCACGATCCTTGTAGCCGTTGCAGACGATCACCCCGCCCGGGCGGGACAACCCCAGCACCGCCATCAGTTCCGGCTTGCTGCCGGCTTCCAGGCCGACCCGCTCCTGGCCGTGTTTGACCAGCTGCCGGATCACACTGGCCTGCTGATTGACCTTGACCGGATACACCGCGGTGTAGCGCCCCTGATAGGCATCGCTGGCCATTGCCTCGTGAAAACTCTGGCAGAGGGTATCCAGACGATTGTTCAGGATATCGCTAAATCGCACCACGATCGGCAGGGTCACGTTATGTTCACGTACCGCCCCGGCAGCCAGCCGATAGAGATCGATGCCCCGGTTGCGGGGCTGACGATCGGGATGGGCCAGCATATGTCCCTGCTCGTCGATCCCGAAGTAGCCTTCTCCCCAGTAGGCCACGCTGTAGGTGGCAAGCGCCTGTTGTATGCTCCAGTCTGACATGATCACCTGATGTTGTTTTATTCGGGGCCGGGGTTTCAAGTATAATGGCAGTTTCCCTGCTCACGCCAAGCATTTCCGGAGTGGTGTTATGTTATCCGATACAGAATGGTTTACCGAGATCTGCGCTGAATCCGGCTCTGCCTTTTCTTTCAAAATCAGGGAAAAGCTGGCCGAGGTGCGGACCGAATTTCAGAAGATCGAAATCTTCGCAACCGAGAAGTGGGGGCGGCTGATGGTCATTGACGGTTTTGTCATGATCACCGATCGGGACAACTTTCTGTACCACGAGATGATGGCCCACCCGGTATTGTTTACCCACCCGCAACCCGAGCGGGTGCTGATCATCGGCGGCGGCGATTGCGGCACCCTGCGCGAGGTCCTGCAACACCCCGGGGTAACAAGCTGCGAACAGGTGGAAATCGACGAGCAGGTGACCCGCCTGTCGGAACAGTACTTCCCCGATCTGTGCACCGCCAACGCTGATCCGCGGGCCGCGTTCCATTTTGTCGACGGCATTCAATGGGTCAAAGACAGCGAACCCGGTCATTATGATGTGATCATCGTCGACAGCACCGATCCCATCGGCCCGGCCGAGGGCCTGTTTACCGAGCAGTTTTATCGCGATTGTCACCGCGCGCTGGGCGCGGACGGCCTGCTGGTGCAGCAGAGCGAATCGCCGCTGATCCATCAACGCTTATTAAAAGAGATGCATACCGCCATGGCCGATGCCGGCTTTACCAGCGTCAACACACTCGGTTTCCCGCAACCGGTCTATCCCAGCGGCTGGTGGAGCTGTACCCTGGCCGGCAAGGTCAGGGATCTGAGCCGCTTCCGTGAACAGGATGCCGCACAGCGGGCCTTCGAGACCCGTTATTACAACCCCGAGATCCACCGCGCGGCCTTTGCCCTGCCAACCTTCCTGCAACAGCACCTTGCCATCTAAATCCGGGTAATGTTTACAGACTAATGATGGCCAGTTCTGGAAAAATAAAAGCTTTACCCCCAGGCTGGTGATTTTGTCACCATCACCCCTGAACGCCACCCGGTCCAGGCTCACCCGCGCGCGTCGAAAACCCAATAATGCAGTATGCCACTCAGATTTGTGACTACTTCCGGGTTTTGACCTCAGTCAAGTGGAAAGAATACTTGCGTATGCTACTTTTGTAGCATATCAGACAGTTTGTGGCTAATATCAGATACCCCGGCTTTTCTGGCGGAGGGTGCCTGAGTCATGCAAGCAACATTCCTGTCTGTGACGAGAAGGTGCGCAGATAACACGTGCCGGATTGCTGAACAGTACCACGACAGTGGTTCACCTTCTGTCTCCCGATATGGATTCAGCCGGCTCACCAGGATAACAAGGTTCGTATAAACCTGATGACTCTCCGACAAACTTCCCCACATTACGGCCTGAGCCACAGAGGCCTGTTCACGCTGCTAACCATTGCCCTGCTGCTGCTTTTGCCCCTTGCCGTCCAGGCGGGCTTCGACGACAAACATCCCCAGGTCCGCGATATGTTTCCCGAAGCGGATCGATTCGGCGAACTGGAAGGTGACCCGCCGGCTGCCGCTGTCTACAAGGATGACGAGACAATCGGCTATGTTTTCGAGTCGTCCGACAGTATCAAAATCCCCGCCTATTCGGGCAAGCCGGTCAATATGCTCATCGGCATCGACATGGAAGGGCTGATTACCGGCGCCCGGGTGATCGAACATCACGAGCCGATACTCCTGGTCGGCATACCGGAGGAGTCCCTCGACCGTTTTGCCGATCAATACGCCGGTCACTCGGTCACCGAGCGCATCAAGGCCGGCGGACGGGAACGCGAAGGGCGTACCAAGGTCGATGCGATCACCGGGGCCACGGTCACGGTGGTCGTCATCAACCGGACTATCCTGAAATCGGCGCGTATGGTGGCCGAATCCAGGGACATTACCACAGCACGACGCAGCGCCACGCATGAACCGGCCAGAGTCCGCGAGGATGTTTTCGAACAGGCCGACTGGACCTATCTGACCGGCAACGGCGCCATACGCCGGATGCTGCTGAGCAACGAGGATGTCGAGGAAGCTTTCGAGGGGACGGAGGCCGAGGGCCGAAGCGATGTCAAAAGCATCTGTGCCGCAACACCGAGCGGTGAAAGCTGCGATATCTTCATCGATCTTTATTATACCTATCTGAATGCTCCCACCATCGGTCGCAACCTGCTGGGCGAAAGCCAGTACAACCGGCTGATGGCCGAGCTCAAGCCGGGCGAGCACGCTATCGCCGTCATGGCCGAGGGCAACTACTCATTCAAGGGCTCCGGTTATGTCCGCGGCGGAATTTTCGATCGCATCAATGTCACCCAGGGCGATCAGGAGATCAATTTCCGGGATCTCGATTTTGATCGCCTGGAAGATGTCTATCTGGACGGCATGCCGGAGCTGTCGGAAAAAGCCATCTTTATCATTCGCGATCAGTATGACTTCGATCCCGGCGAGGAATGGAACCTTTCCCTGCTGGTGCGCCGCGCCACCGGTCCGCTGGACAGCATTTTCACCGACTTCACCGGCAGTTATGAGATCCCGTCCAAATATGTCACCGAACCGGAGCCGGCCGAACCCGAAGCTGAAGCCGAAGAGGAAGCCATGTGGGTGGAGGTCTGGTATGACCGGACCTTCCAGATTGCCATACTGGTCATCGGTCTGGTTGTCCTGACCCTGATCCTGTTCTTCCAGGACTGGCTGGTCCGCTATCCGCGCCTGGTGGGTTATCTGCGCACCGGCTTCTTGCTCTATACCCTGTTTGTGATCGGCTGGTACATGCTGGGGCAATTGTCCATCGTCAATGTGCTGACCTTTGTCAACTCATTAATCAGCGGCTTCAGCTGGGAATCCTTCCTGATCGATCCGGTGATGTTCATTCTCTGGAGCTTCGTTGCCGTCACCCTGTTGCTCTGGGGCCGCGGCGTCTTCTGCGGCTGGCTCTGTCCTTACGGTGCCCTGCAAAAACTGGTCAATCAGGTGGCGCTCAAATTCAGGGTCCCGCAATATAATTTCCCCACTCTGGTACACGACCGGCTCTGGGCAATCAAATACATCATCCTGCTGGTGCTGTTCGGTATCTCGCTGGGCTCGATGAGCACGGCCGAGTACTATGCCGAAGTCGAGCCCTTCAAGACCGCGATCACCATGCGCTTCGATCGCCAGTGGCCGTTCTTCCTCTACGCCTTTGGTCTGGTGGTCGTCTCCGCTTTCAACTGCAAATTCTATTGCAAGTACCTGTGCCCGCTGGGCGCGGCGCTGGCGATCCCCGCCCGACTGCGCCTGTTTGACTGGCTGCGCCGGCGCAAGGAGTGTGGCCAACCCTGCCAGATCTGCGCCAATGAATGCGAAATTCAGGCAATTCATGACACCGGCGAGATCAACGTCAATGAGTGTCATTACTGTCTGGACTGCCAGGTCACCTATTGGGACAACCAGAAATGTCCGCCCCTGGTGGACAGACGCCGCAAGCATGAAAAGGCGGCCCGAGCCCGTCAGCAAGCCCAGTGGATGGAAAAGGCTTCTGACTCCGAAACCGGCATGAAGGCAGCCCCACTGCCTGCCGGCAATACAGGCAACAACGATAAGTAGTCCGGATTATCGTCACACCGGTCAAAACAACGCACCATTAAGGAGAGCTATCATGAGTGATATCGACAACGAATACGGCGTATCCCGTCGTAATTTCCTCAAATCCACCGGCCTGGCCGGTGCCGCCGGGTTTGGTCTGGCCTCCGGCGTGCTGCCCTACAAGGTCTGGGCGGCCTCCGATGGCGACGGGCTGAAGGTCCATGTCGGTCCGGGGGAACTGGACGAATATTACGGTTTCTGGAGCGGCGGCCAGTCCGGTGAAGTCCGCGTGCTGGGTGTACCGTCCATGCGCGAACTGACCCGCATCCCGGTATTCAATTATTGCGGTGCCACGGGCCACGGCCTGACCAACGAAACCAAGCGGATACTCGGTGACAACGCCCCCCTGAATGGCGACACCCATCATCCGCACGTGAGCTTTACCGACGGCAAGCATGACGGGCGCTATGTCTTTATCAACGACAAGGCAAATACCCGGGTTGCCCGGATTCGCTGCGATATCATGAAAACCGACAAAATCGTCGAGATCCCCAATGTTCAGGCCATGCACGGCATGCGACTGCAAAAGGTCCCGAAGACGAAATATGTCTTCGCCAATGCCGAGTTCCGGATTCCGCATCCCAATGACGGGCGTTTTTCCGACGATGACGACAAGTACTACACCATGTTCAACGCGATTGACGCGGAGAAAATGGAAATGGCCTTCCAGGTCATCGTTGACGGCAATCTGGACAACACGGACGCCGACTATAAAGGCAAGTATGCCGCCTCGACCTGCTATAACAGCGAGGAAGGCTACACCCTGGAAGAGACTATGAAGAATGAACGCGACTGGGTGGTGGTCTTCAATATCCCGCGCATTGAGCAGGCCATCAAGGACGGTGATTATACGACGCTGGGCGACGCCAAGGTACCGGTGGTCGACGGGCGCAATGGTTCGAAACTGACCCGCTATATCCCCGTTCCCAAGAGTCCGCACGGCATCAACACCTCGCCGGATGGCAAATACTTCGTTGCCAACGGCAAGCTTTCACCCACCGTCACCCTGATCGACATCGACAAGCTGGATGACCTGTTTGCCGACAAGCTCAAGGACCCGCGCGACACTGTCGCCGGCGAACCCGAACTGGGACTGGGGCCGCTGCATACCGCCTTTGACGGCCGCGGCAATGCCTATACCACCCTGTTCATCGACAGTCAGGTTGCCAAATGGAACATCGCCGATGCCGTGCGCGCCTATAACGGGGAAGACGTAGACTATATCCGCCAGAAACTCGATGTCCACTACCAGCCCGGCCATAACCATACCAGCATGGGCGAATCCCGCGAGGCCGACGGCAAATGGCTTATGGTGCTATCCAAGTTCTCCAAGGACCGCTTCCTGCCCTGCGGACCGTTGCATGCGGAAAACGATCAGCTTGTCGACATTTCCGGTGAGGAGATGAAACTGGTGCATGACGGACCGGCGTTTGCCGAGCCCCATGACTGCGAAATGATTCATCGCAGTAAAATCAAGACCAAAAAAGTCTGGGATCGCGACGATCCCTATTTCGCCGAAACCGTGGCCATGGCCAAGAAGGACGGTATTGACCTGGAAAAAGACAACAAGGTTATCCGTGATGGTAACAAGGTCAAAGCCTACATGACCTCTGTTGCGCCAAACTTCGGGCTGACCGAAATTCGTGTCAAGAAAGGTGACGAGGTGACAATCGTTATTACCAATATGGATAAGATCGAAGATGTCAGCCACGGCTTTACTCTGGTCAACCATGGCATTGCCATGGAAATCAGCCCGCAGCAGACTTCCTCGGTCACCTTTACCGCTGACAAGGCCGGCGTTTTCTGGTACTACTGCCAGTGGTTCTGCCATGCTCTGCATATGGAAATGCGTGGTCGCTTTATTGTCGAAACCTGATAAAACGACTCACTGCTGATGTAATACCGCGCAGCAATCCGCTACAAACGGGTTGCTGCGCTGCTTTAACCATAAATCCTTTTACTTCATACTACAAAACTGCATTTACCCGATTCACAGCTCATGAGACTCATCACGCCTTCCGTCATCAAAATCATGTTGATAATACTGGCGGTGATGATTCATGGCGAAACGCACGCCGCGACGCTTCGAGTCAACCCCGAGACCCACAATCTTGCCGAGGTTGTCGACAACGCCGACGATGGCGATACAATTTTACTCGAAGCCGGCGAATACCGGGCCAATCTGCTTGTCGACAAGCCTCTGACGTTACGGGGGCTGTCAGGCGCCATCATCGATGGCGGCGACCAGGGCGATGTGTTACGAATTCGTTCAGAGGATGTCACCATCAGGAATCTTCGTCTGCGCAACTCGGGCGCGAATCTGACCGATATGAACGCCGTAATATTTATCGAGGATACCGCCTACCGAATCACGATCGAGGATAACAAAATCGAAAGCACTGCCTTTGGCATCTGGCTGCAAGACACTGAAGAGGCGCTGATTAGAAACAACCGAATACAGGGCGACCCCTCCATTCGTTCTCAGGACCGGGGAAACGGTATCCATCTTTTTAACACCCGCCAGACGAGAGTCATTGGTAATACCGTCAGGGATGCACGTGATGGCATCTATATCGACACCAGCAACCATAATGTTCTTCGTTACAATCGCCTGCACCATCTGCGCTACGGGATTCATTACATGTATTCCTATCATAACGAGATCATCGGCAACCGGACCAGTCATACCCGCACCGGCTATGCCCTGATGCAATCCAAATACCTGACCGTAACCGGAAACCGTTCGGAAAATGATAAAAACTACGGTATTTTAATGAATTACATTCTCTACAGCACAGTTTCAAACAACTATGTATCGGAGATATCTCACGGGTCGTCCGTGGGGAAAGACAACAGGGCCATACCCGGCGGCGAGGGCAAGGCATTGTTTGTCTACAATTCACAGCATAATGAGATACACCACAATACTTTTGCCAACAGCGGTATCGGCATCCATCTTACTGCTGGCTCTGAAGCCAACCCGATACACAATAACAACTTTCTGCAAAACAGAACCCAGGTCAAATATGTCGCCACCAACACCCAGGAATGGTCGGAGGACGGCACTGGCAACTACTGGACCGATTATCTCGGCTGGGATCTGGACGCTGATGGGATTGGCGACAGGCCCTATCAACCCAATGACGGCGTTGACCAGGTTTTATGGAAATATCCCGCCGCCAAGATTCTGTTAAACAGTCCGGCCATCCAGACCCTGCGCTGGGTGCAGGAGCAGTTTCCCGTGCTGCGTCCGCCGGGCGTCAAGGACAGCCATCCCCGAATGAATCCCGCTTTAGTGTCCGAGGATATGCAATGAGTGTCTGCATCGAACTGAACCAGCTTGGCAAAAGCTACGCCGGCGTCACCGCGCTCGACGAGCTGTCACTGAGCATCGAGCGTGGCGAGATCGTCGGCCTGCTGGGTCATAACGGCGCCGGCAAGACTACCACTATAAAACTGATCCTCGGTGTCATTGCGCCGACCCGCGGCAGTGTCACCGTGCTGGGTCACTCGCCACGGGGCAACCAGAGCAAGTCGCTGCGCATGCAGTGGGGTTATCTGCCCGAAAGTGTCGGCTTTTACGAACAGCTGACCGGCCGGGAAGTACTGGAGTACTTTGCCCGCCTCAAACACATCGATCGCGCCCGCACCCGGCAATTACTCGAGCAGTTCAACCTCTCGTCTGCCGCCGATCGCCGGGTCAAAACCTATTCAAAGGGTATGCGCCAGCGACTGGGCCTGGCCCAGGCACTGCTCAGCTCGCCCAAGCTGTTGTTGCTGGACGAGCCCACCGTCGGTCTCGATCCGATCGCCACCCGGGATTTTTTCCTGATCCTGGATGAACTGCGCCTCCAGGGCACCACCATCATGCTCTCCTCGCATGTGCTGCCCGGGATCGAGCAATACGTCGATCGCGTCGCCATTCTCGACTCGGGCAAGCTGCGCGCCTGGGGCACGCTCGACGAGTTGCGTCACGAGGCGGCCCTGCCGCTGACGATCCGGGCCCGCGGCAACTGGCCCGAGGGATTTGATCCGGATCATTTGCCTCAATCCGGAATCAGCGCATACCGGTACTCGGATAACACCCTGACCCTGACCATCGAGCGGGAGAGAAAACTGGCGATCATGCGCGAGCTGCTGGCCGACAAACGCATTGAAGATATCGATGTGCAGGCCCCGTCCCTGGAGACGCTGTATACCTATTACAACAATGGCGGGAACAGTGGCCATGCATGAGACATTGACCGTTGCCCGCAAGGAATTTCGCGACAGCCTGCGCAACCGCTGGATTCTGGCCATTACGCTGGTGCTGACCCTGTTTGCCCTGGGCCTGGCCTATTTTGGCGCGGCCACCGCCGGGCAGGTCGGCTTTGTGTCGCTGGATACCACGATCGTCAGCCTGGCCAGCCTGGCCATTTATATTATTCCGCTGATTGCGCTGCTGCTCGCCTATCACAGTGTGGTGGGCGAGGAGGAACAGGGGACTCTGCTGCTGTTGCTCAGTTACCCGCTGACGCATTTGCAATTGCTCGGCGGAAAATTTCTGGGCCATGCCGCTGCGCTGGCGGTGTCGACCATCGCCGGTTTCGGTCTGGCCGGAATTGTGATCGCCGCGTTGAGCAGTGATTTTTCCTCACTTGATCTGTTGTCCTCGCTGGGCTGGTTTATTCTCACCTCGGTCCTGCTCGGCTGGGTCTTTATCGCTATCGCCTATCTGATCAGCACCCTGGTAAGTGAAAAATCCCGCGCCGCCGGCCTGGCCCTGATCGTCTGGTTTTTGTTTGTGCTGGTCTTTGATCTGGGACTGCTGGGCCTGCTGGTGGCCTCCGAGGGGGCGGTGTCCTCGGAGCTGTTCCCGTACCTGCTGTTACTCAACCCGACGGATGTGTTCCGGCTCGCCAACCTGGCCGGCTTCGAGGCGACCCAGGCTTATTCCGGCCTGGTCTCGATCGCCTCGGCGCGCCTGTTTCAACCCGCTTTGCTGGCCGGCATATTGCTGATCTGGGTCATCGTACCCTTCTCACTGGCCGCCTGGTTATTTCACAAGAGGATCTCCTGAATGCACAAAATACACTATTCGATTTTGATTCCGCTTTTTGCCGCGCTGCTATTGGCGGGCGGTTGTGATCGCGGCGACGAATCTGCCCGGGCCCACGAGCCTGTGCCAATCAGCCAGGGCGATGAGTGTCATGTCTGCGGTATGACGATAAACAACCATCCCGGCCCCAAAGCTCAGGCCTTTATCCGCGATAAGGCGACGCCCTTTAAATACTGTTCCACCCGGGATCTGTTCAGTCATGTCCTCCAGCCGGAGGTACGCTCACGGATTAGCCAGATCTACACGCATGACATGGGTTCTACCGAGTGGGATGCTCCCGCCAATGATGCCTTCACCGATGCCCGGGAGGCGTGGTATGTCATTAACCACCCCAGGAAAGGCGCCATGGGCCCGACACTCGCCTCATTCGCCGACAAATCCGCCGCCGAGGACTTTATCGAACAGCACGGCGGGGAAATCGTCCGCTTTGACGAGATTACCCTGGAAATGGTGGCCAACATAAATACTGGTATGGACGACGACGAGCAGGCACACTAACACTGAACCGATGGCCTGGTCGCAGCTGACTCCCGCCTGGCTTCGCATCGCGGTGGCCGGCTTTCGGCACGCCTTTATGGATTAATTACACCATTTCTCGACGTCCCGCGCCGCCCGCACTTCCGCCTGCTGACGCTGATCATCATCGAGGAACTGCCGGTTGCCCTGTTCATCCAGATCATACAGGGTACCGGGCTGTCGGCGGGGGTAGCGGGATCGATATCAACCGATCAGGCATCCCCGGCGGGAGTGCGTTCACCATCATGCACCCAGCCCTGCTCGTCGGTCCATTTAAAGACCTCGGCCCCGACCGCCGCCAGTAGCATGACCACCAGCATCAAACCGGTGCCAATCTGTTGAATACTCCGTTTCATTCTCTGGCCTCCCTCAATCGATCCAGTCGCAGGCGCTGGCGCTCATCGAACAAGCGCCGGGCCCCCAGCCAGCTGGCGATCAGAATCGCAAAGCCGGTCCCCGCGGCGATCATGAACATGATCAGGATCTGATATTTGACCGCTTCTACCGGCGCTGTCCCCGAGAGGATCTGACCGGTCATCATCCCCGGCAGGCTGACGATCCCCGCGGCCGCCATGGCATTGATAATCGGAATCAGTCCGACGCGAACGCTCTCGCGGACCGTCTCGCGCAGCGCATCCTGCCAGCGCTGCCCCAGGGCGAGGCGGGTTTCGATCACCGCCCGCTGCTGCCAGGCGTTGCTGGTCAGGCGATCCAGCGACAGCGCCACCCCGGTCATGGTATTGCCCAGCATCATGCCGAGCAGGGGAATGGCGTACTGGGGCTGATACCAGGGATCGTTATTGATAATGATCAGCAAGGCAAACAGTGTAGTGGCAAAAGCCGAAACAAACATCGACAGGGTGCCCAGGGCATACCCCCAGCGCCCCTGAAACGGCCGTTGCTGGCGGGCCATCACCTCACGGCCGGCAATCAGCACCATGACCGAGGCAATCAATACCACCCACAGCAAGGTGACGTTCTCGAACAATACCTTGAGAATCAGGCCGACCAGCAACAGCTGCAGCGTCGTACGCAGCGCGGCAATTAATAACCGTTGCGTGACACCCAGCTTGAGCCACAACGATATCCCGGCCAGCGCCACCACCAGCAGCGCGGCCAGGCCAAGATCCAGCGGGGTCAGACTGATGATATTCACAGCGGCTCCTCCACCACCCGGTCATTGCGAATCACCAGTCGCCGCCGGGCGAGACGCTGTTGCTGTTGCGAATCATGGGTCACCCAGATCGTCGGCGCGCCGGTATCACGCACATAGTTCTGTAACAATGTCTCCGCCCGGCTGACACTGCCCGGGTCCAGACTGGCGGTCGGTTCATCGAGCAACAGGGCTCTGGGCCGCTGACACAACAGGCGCAGAATCGCCAGACGTTGCTTCTCCCCGGTCGAACAGCGGGCCACTTCCCAGCCAAGCACCGCCATCGAAAAACCCAGCTGTTCAAACCAGGCCGGCTCGGGATCGGTGAAATGGTCACCCACTCGAACGCGCCACCACTGTGATTCCGCCGGTAACAGGCCGACCTGGCGCCGCCATTGGTGGGCGGGTATCGTATCGCACCCGATATCATCCAGGCGCGCCCGGCCCTGGTGCGGGATCAGATCGGCAATGGCCCGCAATAACAGGCTCTTGCCGCTGCCGGAAGGGCCGCTGAGACAGACGATTTCCCCGTCTTTAATTGTCACATCCAGTATCACCTCCTGCACCCGCAGTGCCTCAATCGTCAGACTGCTCAACTCCCCGCTCCCGGCTGCAACATCTCAAAGCCCCTTTCGTGATAACTGTTTTATTTTACCGCAGCATTGTTATGATGCATGCCGATTATAACGACAAGGAGACACCCATGTCCGAACCGGTAATTGCTCAAAAAGCCCCCTATGCCGTGGAACTGGAACCCGGCGACTACTTCTGGTGCGCCTGCGGCAAATCCGCCAACCAGCCCTTCTGCGACGGCTCACACAAGGATACCGACTTCGAACCGGTCAAATTCACCCTCGACGAGAAAAAAACCGTCTACCTGTGCGGCTGCAAACACACCGCCAACAAACCCTACTGCGATGGTACACATAACCAGTTATAACATTCGATTTTTCTATGGCGTAAATAAAAACGCAGAGGACGCAGAGTCGCAAAGACGGGGAGAAAACCCTTGAATCTTTTCAATTTATACCACTGCGAATTAAATAAATAATCGCAATCTGTTTTTCCTCTGCGTCTCTGCGAACTCCGCGTTTTGTTCCAGAGACTTCACAAAAAAAAGGGCGCCCCAGGGCGCCCTTCTGGTTCTGGCTTCCTGCCGTGCGGTTTATCTGCCGGAACCGCGGGTACCGGTGAACTCGGGATAGGCTTCCATCCCGCATTCGGACAGATCCAGCCCTTCGTACTCGTCTTCCTCGCTGACCCGTACACCCATGATGGCTTTGATGATCAGCCAGACGATCAGACTGGCGACGAACACCCAGATCAGGATGGTGAACAGTCCGGCGAGCTGACCGCCGAAGGTGGCACCGTCATTGCTCAACGGTACCGCCAGCAACCCCCAGATACCGACCACGCCGTGGACCGAGATGGCACCGACCGGATCGTCGATCTTCAGCTTGTCCAGGGTCACGATGGAGAACACCACCAGCGCACCACCGGCCGCACCGATCAGCGTGGCGCCCAGGGCACTCGGGGTATCCGGACCGGCGGTAATGGCCACCAGCCCGGCCAGGGCCCCGTTAAGCGCCATGGTCAGATCCGCCTTGCCAAAGACCATTCGGGCAACAATCAGCGCGGCGATCACACCCCCGGCCGCGGCAGCATTGGTATTCAAAAATACCATCGCCACATCATTGGCACTGGCCATATCGCCCAGCTTGAGCACGGAACCACCGTTGAAACCGAACCAGCCCATCCACAGGATGAAAGTCCCCAGGGTCGCCAGCGGCAGGTTGGCACCGGGGATGGCGTTGATTTTGCCATCGGCGGTGTACTTGCCTTTACGCGGACCGAGGACCAGTACCCCGGCCAGGGCCGCGGCCGCGCCGGCCATATGCACGATCCCGGAACCGGCGAAGTCGGAAAATCCGAGATCACCCAGATTATACATGCCGAATACATCCGCCCCGTTCCAGGTCCAGGCCCCTTCCATCGGATAGATGAAACCGGTCATGACCACGGCAAACAGCATGAACGCCCACAACTTCATGCGTTCGGCTACCGCACCGGAGACGATCGACATGGCGGTAGCCACGAACACCACCTGGAAGAAGAAATCGGATGCCCCGGAATAAACCGAATCACCGTCAAACCCGTTCTCGGCAGACAGACTTAACGCGTCTGCAACCAGTGAATCACCACCGGCGATGCCCGACAGGAACCAGCCGCCGCCGTACATGATGGCATAACCGCAAATCATGTACATGGTGCATGAAATTGCGAACAACGATACATTCTTGGTCAGAATTTCCGTGGTGTTCTTGGAACGCACCAGACCGGCCTCGAGCATCGAGAATCCGGCGGCCATCCACATAACCAGCGCACCACAGACCAGGAAGTAGAAGGTATCGATGGCATACTGCAATTGGAAAATTTGGTTTTCCATTTCAAGCCTCTCCTCTAGTCTTACAGCGCATCTGCGCCGGTTTCACCGGTACGGATACGAACTGCCTGTTCAATGTCTGAAACGAAGATCTTGCCATCACCGATCTTGCCGGAATTGGCGGCTTTGGAGATGCCTTCGATAACCTGGTCAACCAGACCATCATCGACCACAGCCTCGATCTTCACCTTGGGCAGAAAATCCACGACATATTCCGCCCCGCGATACAACTCGGTATGCCCTTTCTGACGGCCGAAGCCCTTGACTTCCGTCACCGTGATACCCTGTACCCCGATATCGGAAAGCGCTTCGCGCACATCATCCAGCTTGAAGGGCTTGATGATTGCCATAACCATTTTCATGGTCTTGCCTCCTTAAAAAGTGCCCACCCGAAGGTGGGCGAATGGTTTCGAGCTTACTCAAGCGAGTCTTTTACAAATCGAAGCTCTTGCTGTAAGAAACGGTGAAACGTGAATCACCAGCTGCGTCATCCATGTCGTTCTGGTCAAAAGCGAACACGAAGTCGTCCTTGCTCAGGCTGACCTGGTAGTGGCTGTAGTCGGTACTGGACGGATCATCAAAGCTATAGTCACCGTACAGCAGACCCAGGCTTAGACCTTCCTTGATTTCGAAGTCGGCTGACGCATACAGATACATATCGTCTTCATATTCCGTGGAACCTTCCTTATCCATCGTCATGGCCGCACCGGCAGTGAACATTTCATAACTTGCGCTGACATACAGTTCGGCAAAATCCAGATCGACATCACCAACCGGATACATGTACTGGATATAACCGACATCCATACCGACCGGACCCGCGTCGAAGCCATAACCGGCATACAGGTCCTGCTCGTACTGACTACCGCCGCCGAGTGAGGAAACCCAGATTCCGGCATACAGGCCGGACTCGTGGGCATAGTCGATGCCGCCAGAGATAGCCGAGTCATCGGCACCCTGGGTAACACCACGCCAGATATAGTTGGAAGTAAATCCGACATTGCCGCTCAGTTCTGCAACAGCCACGTTGCTGGCGACGGTGGAGGCAGCCAGGATGCTGCCGACGAGTAATGCATTGGCTTTTTTCATTTGTCTCTTCCCCATACAGTCAGAGTGTTAAAAGAAAACGGTTGCTGTACGGGCTATTGCGAAGGGCGTGCCAACTTTTATTTTCCATTAAAAACAAGTACTTGAAGACATCGCTAATATGGGGCGCACTGTCTTTGTGCGCGAATCATGATCATGGGGCGGGAGCTTGCACTGTTGCGGTGCGAAAGGCGGGTCCATTTTTTCAAAGGCGGTTAAACAACGCAGAGAACGCGGAGGCGCAAAGTCGCAGAGTACAACCTCATGCATTACCTGCAAGGCTGGCGCCTCCGCGTGAGTCAATTTTACTATGATGCATCGGGTAGGCCCGATATAGTGCTAGCGGTATCGGGCAATAGTTGGATTGCCGGACACCGCTAACGCTATGTCCGGCCTGCTTCTGGCCGACACTCTCCCGGCAGGAAGGATGGCACGCAGGCTGACACCAGCGTAACCTGCTCAATTATCAGTTGAGCAGGTCAGGTTGCGCGGATGCGCTAGCTGACACTCAAACAGAAAAATAACCACCGAAAATATATCCATGGCATGACACTTCAGTGAATTCAGTGTTTCGGTGGTTACATATACTCCGAAGACGCGCCACACAGACCTGTGTCAGAGATCGAATTCACGCGTCCAGGAGACGGAAACCCGCATCTCACCCGGATCGGCACTGGTCGGCCGGTCCTTGTCGTTCTTGTCCAGGGCAAAACTGAACTCATCCTTTTTCAGGGCGACATGAATATGCCTGTAATCTTCCTCGGCCGAATCATCGAACTCATACATACCGAACTGTAATGTGGCATGAAGATCGTTGCCCAGCTCGGCGTCGGTGCCGATGCTCAGATAGATATCGTTATCCTGACTGGTACCGTCTTTGGCCAGGGTATAGGCCCCCATGAGGGAAAAGAGATCGAAGTCGAACTTGCCATAGAGTTCGGTGGCATCGGCACCGCTATTGGCAACCGGAAACCGGTACATAATGAGACCGGCGTCGAAGGGAATATCGCCGACGCTGCCACGATAGCCGCCATACAGATCCAGCTCGTAACCGTCACCGTTACCGTAATTGGAGGTCCAGACCCCGGCATACAGGTTTGCATCGTGGCTGTAATCGATGCCGCCCTGTACGGCGGCCTGATCATCGGTCTGGGTCACGCCGCGCCAGATATAATTGGATGTCACACCCAGATTGCCGGTCAGTTCGCCCTGTGCCTGCGCCAGCCCGGTCAGGACAATGCTTAACAACAGGGCGGTTGTCATCTGTTTCATGGTTTCTCTCCCATGATTATGGTTATTCCCCTGACGGGATTGTCCCGCCGGGCAGAAACATTATAATGCTACTGTCATTCATCATCACCTGCAGGCCACTTACCCATGTCAAGCCCCGATATCGAACAACTGGTCGACCGCATCATGAATGCCCTGCCCCAGGGTTTGCAGGAGATGAGGCAGGAGGCCGAACAACAGCTGCGCGCCGCCCTGCAGCGCACCCTCTCGCAGATGGATCTTGTCACCCGTGAGGAGTTCGACATCCAGCGCGAGGTGCTGCTGCGCACCCGCAGTAAACTCGAGGCCCTGGAACAGCAGGTCGCCGCCCTGGAGCAAACGCTGAATAACACTGAATTACCCCAAAAATAGCCCCCTACGAATCCGATCCAGCCAACCAACCAGAGCTACCCCCGTTCGTATCGGGGTGCATTTTCAACGCGGAGCACGCAAAGGCGCTGAGCCGCGGAGATTAAAATCTTTTCAAATTGATTTCTCCGCGCCTCTGCACCCACACAACGGGCATAAACGTCTCCGCGAACTCTGCGTTATTTTGTCCTGACCTGCATGATCGGTTGCATCCACCGGCGGTTCGTATAAAAATCGGTGGACGATAAGGAAAAGTTGCAGGCCACAACCGGCCTGCCACGGACAAGGGAATATGTCATGAGTCTTGCAGTGGTCTACACCCGCGCCCAGTGCGGCGTCGATGCCCCGCTGGTCAGCGTGGAAACCCATCTCTCCAACGGCCTGCCGGGGCTGTCCATCGTCGGCCTGCCCGAGACCGAGGTCAAGGAGAGCAAGGACCGGGTGCGCGCCGCGCTGCTCAACAGCCGCTTCGAGTACCCCGCGCGGCGCATCACCGTCAACCTGGCCCCGGCCGATCTGCCCAAGGAGGGCGGGCGCTTCGATCTGGCTATCGCCCTGGGCATCCTGGCCGCCTCCGGCCAGCTCCCCGCCAGCGAACTGGGCAAGTATGAATTTCTCGGCGAACTGGCTCTCGGCGGCGAGCTGCGGCCGGTGCGCGGCGCCCTGCCGGCCAGTATCCACAGCTGCCGGGCGCAACGCTGTCTCATCCTGCCGGCGGAAAATCTGGCCGAGGCGGCCCTGATCCAGGAAGCCGAGGTCCTGCCGGCCGCCCATCTGGGCGAGGTCTGTGCCCATCTGGCGGGGCAGCAACGCCTGACCCTGCCCGAGCAGCCCCCTGTCAGCGCATCCGCCCCCGAACGCGAACCGGACCTGGCCGAGGTGCGCGCCCAGCACCAGGCACGCCGGGCGCTGGAAATCGCCGCCGCCGGCGGCCACAGCCTGTTGCTGGTCGGCCCGCCCGGAACCGGCAAGTCGATGCTGGCCCGACGTCTGCCGGGCATCCTGCCGACTATGAGTGACGAGGAGGCGATGGAGAGCGCCGCGGTACAGTCCATCAGCCATCAGGGCTTCGATTGCGCCCGCTGGAAGGTACGTCCGTTTCGCGCGCCCCATCACACCGCTTCGGCGGTGGCGCTGGTCGGTGGCGGCAGTCATCCGCGGCCGGGTGAAATTTCCCTGGCCCACCACGGGGTGATGTTTCTGGACGAGCTGCCCGAGTTCGATCGCCGGGTGCTGGAGGTGCTGCGCGAACCGCTGGAGAGCGGCATGATTACCATCTCCCGGGCCACGCGCCAGGCCGACTTTCCGGCCCGCTTTCAGCTGATCGCCGCCATGAACCCCTGTCCCTGCGGCTACTACGGCGACGCCAGCGGACGATGCCGCTGTACGCCGGATCAGGTCGCCCGCTACCGCGCCAAACTCTCGGGGCCCTTGCTGGATCGGATCGACATGCACGTCGAGGTTCCCAGCGTCTCGCTGGAAGTGATCCATCAGGAGAGTGGCAACCGTGAAGAGGACAGCGCCACGGTACGCCGGCGGGTCGAGGCGGCCCGGGCGGTGCAGCTGGCACGCAGCGGCGTCGCCAACGCGCAGCTGGATAACCCCCGCCTGGAGGCGATCTGCCGGCTGGACGAGGAGCCGGCGCGGTTACTGCAAACGGCAATCGCCCGTCTCGGTCTGTCGGCACGGGCCTATCACCGGGTGTTGAAACTGGCCCGCACCATCGCCGATCTGGCCGGTGCCGAACGGATCACCGGGGCCCACATCAGCGAGGCGATCGCCTATCGGCGCCTGGATCGCCCCCTCCTCCAGGCCACCGAACCCGGCCCGTACTAAACAAGCGCTCCGTTTGCCCGATCAGTTTAATCGGTACTGCCGGACCTGTTCAGAGCCGCGCCTGCCACTGGCGGCAGGTGGTCTCGATGATCTCGCGCACCTCTTCGGGTTTTTCGGTCATGGGCCAGTGGTTGCAGTGCACCGGCACGATGTCGCTGTTGGGGATACGGGCAATCTTCTCCTCCAGGGCGCGGTGATCGGTCAGGGACGTCCCGGTGGAGAGCAGCACCCGCACCGGCTGACTGATCTGCGTATAGTCGGGCAGCGGGCGCACCACCTCCAGCACATCCTGCAAATAGTTGCCCAGCGGAATGAACTCCAGATCCACCCGCGGATTGGTATACAGCCGGGCGATCTCCGAGGCCGAGGTCTGTTTGAGCAGCTCGCGGGTTTTGACATCCAGCGCGTGCAGATCGCGGATCGGAAACTCGCGCCTGCCCAGGCCCAGCGCGTAGCCCAGTCGCAGTAACCGGACGATCAGCCACAACAGGGGGCGCCAGCGCCGCGCCTTGCCAAGCCGGCCGTGCAGCAGCTCGGGGAAGACCGGATCCAGCAGAATCAGCCCGCCGCACAGCGTTGGGTGGCGCAGGGCGAAGTCCATGGCGATCTGGGCGCCGAGACTGTGGCCGAGAATGACCGCGTTGCGCAGCCCCTCCTGCTGCAGGACCGCGGCCAGATCCTCGCACCAGTGCTCGCGATGATAGGTCTTGCGGGTCATCGAATAACTGTGGCCGCGCAGGTCCGGGCGCAGCAGATTCCAGTCCCGGCGCAGGTCGGTGTTGGCCACAAACTCGCTCCAGCGGCTGTGATTGCTGGCCAGCCCGTGCAACATCACCAGGGTCGGCGCCTGCGGCCCCTGGCTGACCAGCTTGTAGCCCAGCCGCACCCCGTCGGCGGCGCAGAGATAACGCAGTTCTTCACTCGGCATACTGAATCGTTGTTACTCGCATTGTGTTGACAGTTTTATCATGCCTATAACCGCTTTGCAGCCGCCGATTGTTGGCTATAGTTAAATAGGGCCTGACGCGTTTTTTGCGACATTCCGGTTTGCCTGCCGCCATACCCGCAAAACCGATCACGCAGTCTCATGGTTCACCGCACTGAATGATCAGGAGGATTCATCATGACCATGTCTTTAAGGTTACTCGAATACCTGGAATGGAAGGGCGTCGACTACGAGCTGCTGCATCACGCCTTCGTCACCGGCAGCCTGCGCACCGCGGCCAAGGCCCATATTCCGGGCCGCCAGTTTGCCAAGCCGGTGGTACTGAAAGACGAACAGGGCTATCTGGTCGCGGTGATCCCCGCCTCGCACAAACTGGACCTGGAGGAGCTCAACCGCGATCTGCACCGCAAGCTGAGCCTGGCCAGTGAAAAGGAGATTGCGGATCTGTTCGACGACTGCTCCAAAGGCGCGATCCCGCCCGTCGCCGAGGCCTTCGGTTACGAGGCGGCGGTAGACGAAAGCCTGGAACACTCCCCGGACGTCTACTTCGAAGCCGGCGATCACGCCGAACTGGTGCATGTCTCCGGTGATGATTTTCGCTACATGATGCACGGCGCCCGGCACGGGCATTTCAGTCATCCCAACTAACAGGGACGAGTAACGAGGGCCGAGTGGCGAGGAATCAATAAACCCGACCCCGGGAATCTTTTCCTCGTCACTCGTAACTCGTCCCTCGGCACTCCCGGCCCTTCGGGCCGGGTGGTTAGACGACCCGCGGACTGATTTCACCTGCCAGCATGGCCTGGTATTCCTCCTCGAAAAAGAATTTCGCCTCGCCAAAGGCCGGTTTGAGTTGATCGAGCCAGGTGGCGTTTTCATCGTACTGCGCGAAGAAGGGGCGCTGGACCCACTCGGGGTTACGGGCCTGGATGAAGCGCAGCACGAAGACTTTCTCGCCGTTGATTTCGCTGACGCCCTGGATCTCCACCTTGCCGGGACCGGCGCTCATGGAAGGCCCCCGCGCGGTGCGGCCCAGGCCGGAGACCTGCTGCATCGCTTCACGATAGATCTCCCAGGCGCGGGCCAGCGGTACCTCGAAATAGTGTTTGGCGCCGGTGTCGCGCTCGACAAACAGGTAATAGGGCACCAGTCCCAGGCGGACCTGTTCGCGCCACATATCGGTCCAGATCTGCGCATCGTCATTAATATAGCGTAACAGCGGCGCCTGGGTGCGAATCAGCGCACCGGTTTCGCGAATTCGACGGATCGCCTCTCGGGCGATATCGGTATCCATCTCCCGCCAGTGATTGAAATGGGCCATCAATGCCACATGCTTGCCGGCCCTGACCAGCCGGCCCAGCAGATCCAGCAACTCATCGGCATCCTCGTCGCTGACATAACGTTGCGGCCAGAAGGTCAGTGACTTGGTGCCGATACGAATGGTCTGAATGTGATCGAACTGCGGCTGCATCAGTGGCTCGAGATAGTTCACCAGATGCGGGGTTTTCATCACCATGGGATCGCCGCCGGTGATCAGCAGATCGCTAATGTTGTTATGTTGCCGCAGATAATCATGCAGGTGATCGGCTTCTTTGGCGGCGAAACGCAGCTCTTTGTCGCCGATAAACTGGGCCCAGCGGAAACAGAAGGAACAGTAACTGTGACAGACCTGGCCCTGGCTGGGGAAAAACAGAAGGGTCTCGCGGTATTTGTGCTGAATGCCGTCCAGGGTCTGCTCATCGAGTTGCGGGACATTGAGTAACTGCTGGCCGGCCGGATGGGGATTGAGCCCGGCGCGAATGTCGCCGGCCACGGCCTGAATCGTCGCCCTGTCTTCGCTGCGCAATGCCTCGGCCATGCGCGCGAAATCGGCCTCGGCCAGCATGCCACGTTGCGGGAAGGTCAGCTGAAAAACCGGGTCGGCGGGGATATTGTTCCAGTCGATCAACTCGTCGATCACATACTGGTTGACGCGAAACGGCAACACGCTGGCGACCACGCGCATTTCGAAACGCTGCCGGTCGGTCAGTTTTTTCAAAGGCGCGATCTTGTCCAGATGCCGTTCGGTATATACCAGAAAGCGACGTGGCTCGAATGGCGCTTCGGCAAACGCCCGCTGTTCGGGTAGTGGCATTAGGCTGGTCATTTCATTCTCCAGAAACCGGGACAGCCTGCCCGTGGCGAAGACACGACCGCCCCGCAGGGCGGGGCAGACAAAAGGGACGAATAGCGGAGTGTGCGCCGGCGGTGCGCCCGGCCAACAGACAGGCTGACTCTTTGTAAACAATTTCTCATAGTAACACGTGCGTTCGTCTGGAACAACGTCGAACCGGCCTGATAATCCTTATTAAACAATAACTTGGGCTAACGCCTCGACGCGGGGCGCTGCGCTATCCACACCCGAATGTCAATATCGACCGCACCGACCACCCCCACTACAATGGCCGCTCAGCAGGAGTTGTCAGCGTTCATGTCCACGATTCTCAATCCCCGACAAAATCAGGCCGTGCGCCATATCGACGGGCCGTGCCTGGTGCTGGCCGGGGCCGGCAGCGGCAAGACCCGGGTCATCACCCACAAGATCGCCTACCTGATCCAGGCGTGCGACATCGACGCCCGGCACATCGCCGCGGTCACCTTTACCAACAAGGCGGCGCGGGAGATGAAAGAGCGGGTCGGCAAGCTGCTGCGCGGCGACGCCGGCAAGGGGCTGCGGGTCTCCACCTTTCATACCCTGGGACTGGATATTCTGCGCCGTGAATACAAGGCGCTGGAGTACAAGGCCGGGTTTTCCATTTACGACAGCGCCGACAGCACCCATTTACTCAAGGAGCTGATGAAACGCTCCTTCGGCGATGACGGTGGTCAGGCCGAACGCATGCTGTGGCAGATTTCGCGCTGGAAAAGCGAGTTCATCCTGCCCGAACAGGCCCTGCAGCTGGCCGACGGCGATGCCAATAAAACCGCCGCGGCCCTGCTGTACGAGCAGTATCGCCATTACCTGAAGACCTACAACGCGGTCGACTTCGACGATCTGATCATGCTGCCGGTGATCCTGTTCAGAGAGAACCCGGAGATTCTGGAGCGCTGGCAAAACCGGATTCGCCACCTGCTGGTGGACGAGTACCAGGACACCAACTCCACCCAGTACGAACTGGTCAAACAACTGTGCGGCGTGCGTGGCAACCTGACCGTGGTCGGCGATGACGATCAGTCCATCTATGCCTGGCGCGGCGCCCGGCCGGAGAACCTGTCGCTGCTGCAACAGGATTATCCCAACCTGAAGGTCATCAAGCTGGAGCAGAACTACCGCTCCACCGGCTGCATCCTCAAGGCCGCCAACCGGCTGATTGCCGCCAATCCGCATATCTTCGAAAAACGCCTGTGGAGCGAGCTGGGTTACGGCGATCCGATCCGGGTGATCTGTACCCGCAACGATCAGCACGAGGCGGAACAGGTGATCTCGGAGATCATGCATCACATGTTCGTGCAGCGGACGCAATATGCCGATTACGCGATCCTGTATCGCGGCAACCACCAGTCCCGGCTGTTCGAGCAGGCGCTGCGCGAGCACGACATCCCCTATTATCTGAGCGGCGGCACCTCGTTTTTCGCCTATACCGAGATCAAGGACATCATGTCCTATCTCAAACTGATCACCAATCCGGATGACGACAATGCGTTTCGCCGGATCATTAATACCCCGCGCCGCGAGCTGGGCCCGGCGACCCTGGAGAAGCTGACCGACTACGCCATCAGTCGCGGCCACAGCCTGTTCGTCTGTGCCATGGAGTTTGGCCTCAGCCAGGTGCTCAGCGAGCGGGCCGCCGAGAAACTGCAACGTTTCTGTCACTGGATCCTGGATCTGCAACATCAGGCCGAAGGCGACTCCCCCGCCCAGGTGGTCAAACGCCTGATCGTCGATATCGATTACGAACGTTATCTGCTGGATAACAGCCGCGACGAGATCATCGCCGAACGCAAGATGGAAAACGTCAACGAGCTGGCTAACTGGATCGAACGCCTTGCCAAAGCCAATCCCGATGCCTCGCTCAATGAACTGGTGGCCAGACTCACGTTACTGGACACCCTCGATCGCAACGAGGAAGACGAGCGCGGCAACCGGGTACACCTGATGACCCTGCACGCCGCAAAAGGACTGGAGTTTCCCCATGTCTACCTGGTCGGCATGGAGGAGATGCTGCTGCCCCATCGCAGCAGCATCGAGGAAGAGAACCTCGAAGAAGAACGTCGCCTGGCCTATGTGGGCATTACCCGCGCCCAGAAGACTCTGACTCTCACCTATGCCAACCAGCGCAAGCGCCACGGCGAAATGCAGGCGTGCAGCCCCAGCCGCTTCATCGACGAGTTGCCGGAAGAGGATCTCAATTGGTCCGGCGAAGGGGTGGAAATGGACCCCGAGGAACGCCAGCAGCGCGGACAGGCACACCTGGCCAACCTGCGCAGCATGCTACTCACAGGAACGAGTGACGAGTGACGAGGCAAAGAAAAAGCCGGGCGATGCCCGGCTTTTGCTTTTGTTTCCCCGGCCCTCGTAATGCGTCCCTCGCCACTGCCCGAAGAAGGGCGATTATTCGCTTTCAGCGACCATGTATTCCATGGCCGCCTTGACTTCCTCGTCGCTCAGGTCGGCGTTACCGCCTCTGGGCGGCATGCCCTTGAAGCCGTTGATGGCGTGATCGAGCAGGGTCTCTTCTCCCTTGGCGATGCGATCTTCCCAGGCTCCCTTGTCACCCAGCTTCGGCGCGCCGGCCGCCCCGGTCCCGTGACAGGACATACAGGCCGAATCATAAACGGACTTGCCGTCAGCTCCGTCGCTGGCACCGGCATCTTCCTCCTGCTTGACTTCCGCCGTGTTGACCTTGCCAATCGGCTCAATCCGCTCTTCAATCGCCGCCTGGACCCGCGGATCATTCTTGACATCCACGGAATCCTTGCCGCTGATGGCGTTGGCGCCGATGATGGCCAGTACCATGAATACCACCAGACCGATAAGAATCGCCACAAATACCTTCATAAAATCCGTGTCTTTTTGATCCACGCTGCTCCCCTCTCGTTAGCCTGATTCCGGCCCGGCGTCTGAAACCCGCCCGACCCTGTAAAATGTGGCGCCGATTATAATCCGAATCGGGCAGCGCCACCACCGCCCGGGCGAGGGCCGATTCCCGTGTGGACGAAATATGACAGGAAAGGTAAGCTACGCGCTGTCCTTACCCACAAAACCAATAGTTTTACTGGGTTAATGATAACGCGCCCGTAGCTCAGCTGGATAGAGTATCGGTCTCCGACACCGAAGGTCACAGGTTCGAATCCTGTCGGGCGCGCCATAAAATGCAAAAGGGCCTTCCTTGTGAAGGCCCTTTTGCATTTTCGGCCCAACACCGGAATTTCGGACCTGTGACCGCAGGTCAAACAAGGTTCGACAAATTTGTCTGGAACAAATTTGGACAACACGAAGCGTTGCCCGCAGGGCGAGGGCCAGGGATGGCCCGAGTCAATCCTGTCGGGCGCCAAATAACTAAAAGCGCATACTCGTCGGCCACACCGGCCACCTCCACCCAGCTGACTTTGC
>JBKGZJ010000011.1:0-29473 GCA_046545635.1 Thiohalophilus sp.
GGCAGTTGGCAGTTGGCAGTTGGCAGTTGGCAGTTGGCAGTTGGCAGTTGGCAAATTCTAATTCATTTTTATGCTGTCAACTGCCATCTGATGACTGCCAACTTTCTTTTAATTAATTATCCGGGAGATAGATCGCGGTCTGTTCGTAATGCTCGTCGGCGCCGCTGTCGAAGGTGAACTCGTGACCGCCGATGCGAATGACATCGCCGTGCTTGAGCAGCTGGCGGATGATTTTGCTGTCGTTGACAATGGTGCCGTTGGTACTGCCCAGGTCTTCCAGATAGACGTCGTAATAATTTTCCAGATAGTCATTGGGCTTGAGGACCAGACGCGCGTGATGTCCGCTGACCGCCGGATCATCGAGTTGAATCTCGTTATCCCCCTGGCGGCCGATATTCAGCACCTTCTTATCAAACTCGTAACTGCTGAGGGTCAGTCCCTCGTGCTTGAGTAACAATTTTGCCGGCATAATCTCTGCTCGTCCGTTGTTCAGGCTTCCTCGAAACGCATCCGGGTGTTGGACACTTCGATGGTATCGCCGGGATTGAGTTGCCGGCTTTCCTGCTTCAGGGCTTCTCCGTTGATTAGCGGCGGCTTGCCGGCACTGCCACTGCCGCTCATACGCATCAGAAAATAGTTCTGTCCGCGCCGGGCAATGACCGCCATCTGTGAGCCCGGCGTGCCCAGCGTGGTATAGGGCCTGGTCAACGCCAGACTCTCGCCGGCCTTATTGCCTGACAGCACCTTGACCACATAACTTTTGGGTGATTCAGCCGGTTGCGGCGATGCAGCCCGGGAGCCGGCAGGGGCGTTCGCGGAAATGATCACGGTACTTTCAAAATCCTGGGCATTGTCATCGACATACTTGAATTCATGCCGCCCGATACGTACCACATCGCCATGATTCAGCTGCCGTTTGCTGACCTTCTTGCCGTTTAACAGCACCCCGTTGGTACTGTTCAAATCCTCGATATAGGCATGTTGCAACATTAAAAACGCGGCGTGTGTACCACTTACAGTCGGATCATCCAGCTGTACGTCATTGCTGGGCTTGCGCCCGACGGTCAGTCTTTCCTTGGTCAGCGGGTATTCCTTAACGACGGTGCCATTATGTGTCAGTATGATTCTTGCCATAGTTACCAAAGAACTCCGCTCAGGATTAATCGTCTTCTATACCGCTGGAGTCTGAAAATGCCTGCTGCAGACAAACCAGCACCACGGAAATATTGTCCTTGCCGCCCCTGTCGTTTGCAAGTGCAATCAACGCCTCGGTCGTCCCTTTGAGATTGCAGCCATCTGTCTCGGAGCGGTGTTCCCTGAGCAGGCTCACGATTTCCTCATCACTTACCAGGTCGGTCAAACCATCTGTGCACATTATATACACATCCCCATAGTCAACCTTTGACTCAGTAACATCCACATCCACCGTATCGGCAATCCCCAGTGCCCGGGTGATCAGGTTCCGACTCGCCGACAGCTGTGCTTCTTCCTGGCTCAGATAACCGTTGTCCACCATCTCCTGGACCAGAGAATGGTCAGTCGTTAACTGCTCAAGCGTATCATTGCGCAACCGATAACCGCGGGAATCACCAACATGGGCGGAGATCACCCGGTCATCATAAAACAGGTTCAGGACGATGGTCGTGCCCATGCCATTATAGGCGGGATTTTCCCTGGCCTGACGATTGATTTCATCATTGGCGTAACAGATTGCCTCGCGCACAGCATCACCGAGATCGATGCTATGGCTGCTGTGCATATCCGGATGCAACACATCATGGAGGGCTTCCCGGATACTGTTGACGGCGATTTCGCTGGCCACTTCGCCGGCATTATGCCCGCCCATACCATCGGCCACAATAACCAGACCCATATCCTTGTCCCAGGCGATATGGTCCTCGTTATGTTCGCGCATCAGTCCGACGTCCGAGACCCCGTAGATGACCAGTTTTGCCGAATCACCCAACATTTCCTACCATCCTAATGCTTCTTGGTTAATCGTTCCCGACAACGGGTCAGGGCCTTGGCCATCTGGGAACCACTCTGGAAACGACGATCCAGCTCCTTGTGCAGTGCTTTGTTAATCACCTGACTGACACAGGAAGGCAGATCCGGGCGGAACATACGAATATCCGGATGTTTCTCATTTGCTATTTTATACATCAGGCTGGCCAGTGAATCGGCAATAAACGGCAACTCCCCGGTCAACATCTGATAAAGCATAACGCCGAGAGAAAACAAGTCGGAGCGTCCGTCAAGCTTGGCGCCGGCCAGCTGTTCCGGCGACATATAGGAAGGACTACCCAGAATCGTCCCGGTCTTGGTTTTGCTGGTATCGGTCAGACAGGCCACCCCAAAGTCGGTCACCTTGACGATACCGTTATCCCGGTCGTAAATCATATTGGCCGGTTTGATGTCACGATGCACGACTTTCTCGTTATGTGCGTAATCCAGCGCTTCAGCTATCTGCACAATGACATCGAAAGTTTCCTGGGCCGGCAGGAGATTATCGGATTTGGCATAGGCCAGCAGGTTTTCGCCCTTGAGATAGTCCATGGCAATATAGGACAGTTCCTGGTCCTCACCAACATCATAAATCGTAACGATATTGGGATGGTGCAGACGTCCGGCAGTCTCTGCCTCGCGGAAAAACCGTTCCTTGACATCCGCCAGTTTGTCGCCTTCAAACTCCTGGGACAGGCTCATGGTTTTGATAGCAACACTACGACCGATCTTGGGATCATGGCCCAGATAAACCATACCCATGGCACCCCGACCCAGCTCACGATCAATCATATAACGGCCAATCATCGGTTTTTGCACGCCGGGATTGCTGATTATCAGCGTACCATCAGCAGGCGCATTACTCTTGTTATTGCCGACAACAAACTGTTCGGATACTTCGCGATTTCGCTGCAGCCTTTCCTGAACGTCACTGAAATTGGCGTCGTGGGATTCAATATACTTGAATACGGCTACAGCCTTGTTATATTGCCGCTTACGCTCATAATCGAGGCCCAGGTTATATAGCTGATTAAGCAAGGAGGCATCAACAATACAGTGACGATATTTATCAAATGCCTGATCCAGTTGCCCCTGGGTATGATATTGCTGGCCCAGTGCCTGATTGGCTTCGGACAATTCCAGATGCACATGGCGAATTTGCCCCTGGAGAAAATGCTTCGCCCCGAGGACCAGGTGCCCAAGCAACAGCACTGCCAGTGGCGTCATTAACGGTAACCAGCTCGATTTGGCCAGCATAGCGACAAAGTGAACATTGAGCAGGCCGATTAACAACAGTGCAGTCAGGGCCAGTCCGGTACTCATACGAAACCGCGGCAGAACAAACATCAGATACAGTCCCATCACGATAATCAGCAACCATTGCGCCCAATTGGCCCAGTGCGGCACTTCAAACAAATCATCACTTAGCAGGCTGGAAATGCTATGCGCCGAGGCCAATACCGGCGGCATCATCTCACCGATGGGTGTCTCCAGAAAACGGGTATATTGCTCGGTGGTCAGCCCCATCAGAACGGTTTTATCGCGAACGAGTTCGCTGTCGACCTGATCTTCCAGCAAATCAAGAACGGGGATTACGTTAAACGCCGGCTTCCCTTCCTTGCCACGATAAAAACGTGGATAAATACGTAAATCGTTATCGGTGTTGATTCGCTGATCGGCCAGCTCGACGCCATGCCCCAGATGCGCGCTGATTTGCGAGGCGTTCAGATGCTGGGTGCGTGCCGCCATCATCAGCGTGAATGAGGGCAGATAGTGTTCTCCATACCGGAATACCATCGGCTCGGCCCGCAATGCCTTCTGTCTGCCGTTACCCAGATTGATAACCCCGGCGCCACTGGCATATTCGGCAAGGGTCTCAATAGGCGGATAGATGCTATCGATTGCCGGTACCGGTTCGGGCAAAAACCGCTGATACCAGAGCTCTTCATCCGGTATTCCACTCACATCATCCAGCTGGTATTTGTGCAGGTAATTGTCCAGCGCGCGGTTTTTCGGCACCGTGTCATTGTGCGCATAGGGAATAGACAGCACGACTCGACCGGCAGAACGCAGGGTATTGGCGAAATCCCGATCAGTCTGCATGCGCTCTTCGGTCTGGTTGGCCAGTTCAAGCAAACGGCGACTACCGTCCTGTTTTTCCAGCTCCGTCTTCAGTGTCTGCAACGACTCCAGACCAATCGCCTGCTGTTCGCTTTCAAAGGGCAAGGCGAAACCGATGACGGCGGGTTTCATGGCGGCCAGTTGACGGCTCGCCCGCGCCAGCAGATCCCGTGGCCAGGGCCAGGCCCCGCGCTGTTCAATAGCCTCCTCATCGATGGCGACGACGACCACATCGCGATTCGCGGGCTGTGTGGCGGCAAACCGGGCACCGAGGTCATAACCGGCATTTTCCAGCGGGCGCGTGACATCCGCCAGGCTGGCCAGCAGGAAAAACCCGGTCACGATAAAACCGAGAAACCAGTCTGTTTTCCAGTAGGATGTTTGCTTCACTCTCGCTCCGTGTCCCGGGCTTCTGGTTATCTGTTTATGCCCGCCGAACGACGTCCTGGCTGCGGGGTCTTGCCACTACAGATTATCGGCAGAAAAGAGAATGACATGAGCACACCCATTAATAAAGGTGGAATTTACCAACTTGGGAGTACTGTGCCGCCGATGGCCAGGAATTAACCGCCAGGCCTGTCCCTGGCCGGCGGATTGCGCAGTTTGATGTGCAGCTCGCGCAACTGGGCCTCGCTGACCGCGGACGGGGCCTGGGTCAGCAGGCAACTGGCGCTCTGGGTCTTGGGGAAGGCCATCACGTCGCGGATCGACTGGGCGCCGACCATCAGCATCACCAGCCGATCGAGGCCGAAGGCCATGCCGCCGTGGGGCGGGCAGCCGTAATGCAGCGCCTCCAGCAGGAAGCCGAATTTCTCCTGCGCCTCGGCCTCGTCGATCCCCAGCGCCCGGAACACCTTGCGCTGGACTTCTTCACGATAGATACGCATGGAGCCACCGCCGATCTCGGTGCCGTTGAGCACCATGTCGAAGGCCCGGGAGCCGCAGTTGCCCGGATCCGATTCGAGCCTGTCCAGATCGGCCTCGGCGGGCGAAGTGAAGGGATGGTGCAGGGAATACCAGCGCTGCGTTCCCTCGTCCCACTCGAACATGGGGAAATCGACCACCCACAACGGCTGCCAGCCGTGCTCTATATAGCCTTTCTCGTGGCCGAGCTTGACGCGCAGGGCACCCAGCGCCTCGTTGACCACGGTCGCCTTGTCGGCGCCGAAGAAGATGAGATCGCCGTTTTCGGCCCCGGTGCGCTGCAAAATCGCCTCGACGGCGTCATCCGGCAGGAACTTGAGAATCGGGGACTGCAGTCCCTCACGGCCTTTTTCGATCTCGTTGATCTTGATATAGGCCAGGCCACGCGCGCCGTAGATGCCGACAAAATCGGTGTAATCGTCGATCTCCTTGCGGGTCAGCTCGCCGCCGCCGGGTACCCGCAGGGCGGCCACCCGGCCGGCGGGATCGTTGGCCGGACCGCTGAAGACCTTGAACTCCACGCCCTGCATCACATCGGCCACATCCACCAGCTCCAGCGGAATACGCAGATCGGGCTTGTCCGAGCCGAAACGGCGGATCGCCTCGGCATAGCTCATGCGCGGGAAGGGATCGTGCAGAGGGATCTCCAGCACATGGGCGAAGACATGGCGCAGCATGCCCTCCATCATCTGCATGATGGCCTCCTCGTCGAGGAACGAGGTCTCGATATCCAGCTGGGTGAATTCGGGCTGGCGATCGGCACGCAGATCCTCGTCACGAAAACAGCGCACGACCTGGTAATAGCGATCCATCCCGGCGACCATCAAAAGCTGCTTGAACAGCTGCGGTGACTGCGGCAGGGCGAAAAAGGCGCCGTCGTGGGTGCGGCTCGGCACCAGATAATCGCGCGCCCCTTCCGGCGTCGCCCGGGTCAGCATGGGTGTCTCGATCTCGAGAAAGCCGTTGTCGTTCAGGTAATTGCGAAACTCGGTGGTGATCTTCGAGCGCAGCTTCATGCGCTGCAGCATCTCCGGGCGGCGCAGATCGACATAGCGATAGCGCAGGCGATGCTCCTCGGAGACATCCTCGTCATCGAGCTGGAACGGCGGGGTTTCCGAGTGATTGAGAATCTCCAGCTCCAGGCCCAGCACCTCGATCTGCCCGGTCGGCATATTCGGATTTTCGGTGCCCTCGGGACGACGGCGCACCCGGCCGGTGACCCGCAGCACATACTCACTGCGCACCTTCTCCGCGAGCATGAAGGAGTCGGGCTTGTCGGGATCGTAGACCACCTGCAGCAGTCCTTCGCGGTCGCGCAGATCAATAAAGATCACACCGCCATGATCGCGACGCCGGTGGACCCAGCCGCAGACAGTGACCTGTTGATCGATATGAGATTCGTTGATTTCGCCGCAGTAATGGCTACGCATGAGAGTTCGGGGCCTTGTGCTTGGGACAAGGCGGGAATCTTACGGATTGGTGGGGGTCTGTGCAACCGGGGAATCACCCCGGTTGCGCGGGTTTGGGGCACAACCGGGCGGGTTTCAGGCGGTTTTCTTGCCTTCGCTGCCGCTTTTGCCGCCCTCGCCGGCCAGGTTCTTGCGATTGCCCGATTTGAAATCGGTTTCATACCAGCCACTGCCCTTGAGCCGAAAGCCGGCGGCAGAGATCAGTTTCTTCAGCGCCGGCTTGCCGCAGGCGGGACACTCACTCAGGGGCGCGTCACTCATCTTCTGAATCGCTTCCAGGACGTGATCGCATTGCTCACACTGGTATTCATAAATCGGCATGGGGCAGTTCCTCGTACGCAATCGGGTTAAGGGGGCCAAGGTCGGCTTATTATATAACCGGTTTGTGGCGGACACACCTGTTTGCAACAAAATAGGGCCGGATCTGGCAAATTCAAGGCCCGGCCGGGCAGTTGGGATTCGCCGTCCGGTGTGTCACAATCCCGTTATTTCAAGCGGTTATAACATGACACAATCCCCTTCCCCGGACGATAACGGTGACAAGGCCCGGCTCAAACTGCGCCGCGTGGCCATCGACACCTACCACGAAAACGTCGCCTATCTGCACCGCAATTGCGAACTGTATCGTGCCGAGGGCTTTCAGGCCCTGAGCAAGATCGTCATCCAGGCCAACGGCCAGCGCATCTACGCCGTCTTAAATGTGGTGGATGACGAGGCCATCGTCGGCACCGAGGAGCTGGGCCTGGCGGAGCAGGCCTTCGCCCAGCTGAACATGCAGCCGGGTGAGCCGGCCTGGGTGATCCATGCCGAACCGGTCGAATCGATGGATGCGGTACGCCGCAAGATCCGCGGTGAGCGGCTGTTGCGCGAGGATTACCAGGAGATCGCCAGCGATATCGCCGCCAGCCGCTATTCCAAGATGGAAATGGCCGCCTTTCTGGTGGCCTGTACGCAATCCGGTCTCGATCGCGAGGAGACCCTGTATCTGACCCGCGCCATGGCCGACACCGGCAAGCGCATGCAGTGGGACGCGCCGCTGGTCGCCGACAAGCACTGCATCGGCGGCCTGCCCGGTAACCGCACCACCATGCTGATCGTCCCGATCGTCGCCGCCCACGGCCTGCTGATGCCCAAGACCTCCAGCCGCGCCATCACCTCGCCGGCCGGCACCGCCGACACCATGTCGGTGCTGGCCAAAGTGGATCTCAGCCCGCGCAGCATGCACCAGGTGGTCAACAGGACCCGGGCCTGCCTGGCCTGGGGCGGCCGCGCGCACCTGGCCCCGGCCGACGACATCCTGATCTCGGTGGAACGGCCGCTGGGCATCGACTCCGAATCGCAAATGGTCGCCTCCATCCTCTCCAAGAAACTGGCCGCCGGCGCCACCCATCTGTTGATCGATATCCCGGTGGGGCCCACCGCCAAGGTGCGGCACATGAGCCAGGCCCTGCGCCTGCGCAAACTGTTCGAATACATCGGCGATCGCATCGGCATCCATCTGGAGGTGGTGATCAGCGACGGTAGCCAGCCCATCGGCCGGGGTATCGGCCCGCTGCTCGAGGCCCGCGATGTCATGCAGGTGCTCGAAGGCGATCCCAAGGCCCCCAGCGACCTGCGCCAGAAATCGCTGCGCCTGGCGGGCCGGATCCTGGAGTTCGACCCGGACGTGCGCGGCGGCCAGGGCTATGGCATCGCCCGCGACATCCTCGAGGACGGCCGCGCCCTGCGCAAGATACAGGAGATCATCGCCGCCCAGGGCAAGATCGACTACGCTTTTATCGCCGGCCCCCTGAACCTCGAGATCAAGGCCGACAAAGACGGCGTGGTCACCAGCATCGACAACTTCCGGCTGGCCAAAATCGCCAGCCTGGCCGGTGCGCCGATGGAGCGGGCCGCCGGGGTGGACCTGCTCAAAAAACCCGGCGATCCGGTCACCCGGGGCGAACCGCTGTATCGCATCCACGCCGCCTTCAGCGCCGACTTCAATTTCGCCTCTCATCTCGCCGAGCAGGACAGCGGTTACCGGATCGGCCACCCGGATGAGATCAGCCACAGCTATATGGAAATCTGATCCGGTGGGCATCGGCGTATGACACTCCTGCTCGGTTTTCCCGACGAAACGGCGCCGGCGCAGCGGCTGGCGGCGGCGTTGCAGCTCGATTACGCCGCTATCGGGGTGCACCGCTTCCCCGACGGCGAAAGCCGCCTCACCCTGCCGCCGGCATTGCCGCCGACGGTGGTGCTCTATCGCAGCCTGGATCATCCCGATGCCAAACTGGTGGAACTGTTGCTGGCAACGCGTACCGCCCGGGAACTGGGTGCCGGGCGGCTTATCCTGGTCAGTCCCTATCTGTGTTATATGCGCCAGGACACGGCCTTTCATCGCGGCGAGGCGGTCAGCCAGCGGATCATCGGTCGCTTCCTGGCCGACCTGGCGGACGCGGTGATCACCGTCGATGCCCATCTGCATCGCATCACTCATCTGAACGAGGCGATCCCCCTGCCCCTCGCACACAACCTCAGCGCCGCGCCGCTGCTGGGACAGTTTTTACAGCAACAGAGCCGGGACGCCCTGCTGCTCGGGCCGGACGAAGAGTCCCGCCAGTGGGTGGAACAGGTGGCCAACGAAGGCAAATTTGATTTTGGTGTCGCCGACAAGGTCCGCCACGGCGATCGCCAGGTGGACATTCGTCTGCCCGAACTGGATTACCGGCGACGGCATGTGGTACTGGTAGACGATATGATCAGCAGCGGCCACACCCTGGCGGAAACCGCCGCCCAGCTGTACCGCGTCGGCGCCAGAAGCGTCGATGCCCTGTGCACCCACGCCCTGTATGATGATGCAGCCGCGAAATTCCTGAAACAGGCGGGGATCGAAACAATATGGAGCTGTGACAGCGTCGCTCATCCGAGTAACGCCGTCCAGCTGGCGCCGTTACTTGCCACACCCATCAGGGAGATACTGAACTAGATCATGCGCTCGCCGGGCAATTACCTGCTGCTGTTCTTCGTCGCCCTGGTGGTGATCCTGTTCATCCAGATCCAGATCTTCTCGCTGGTGCTGAGCAAACTGGGGCTGTCCCCCGAATCAGCCGCGCTGTTGTTGATCACCACGTTGTTCGGCAGTGCGGTCAATCTGCCACTGGCCAGGATCAAGGCGGAAGCGCCGCCCGAACCGCCGCCTCAATCCCCGGCTTACTGGCCCTTTAAAATGCCGCCATTTACCGGCTACACCGTGATCGCCATTAACGTGGGTGGGGCCATGGTGCCGATCCTGTTTTCCGTTTATCTGTTTCTCAGCCAACCCCTGCCACTGCCGACTGTCCTGCTGGCCGTCGCTATCGTCAGCGCCATCAGTTATGGCTTCAGCCGACCCATCGCCGGGCTGGGCATCGGTATGCCGATCTTCATCGCGCCCCTGACCGCCGCGGTGGTTGCTCTGTTGCTGGCGCCGGAACACAGTCCGCCGCTGGCCTATATCTGCGGCACCCTGGGCGTGCTGATCGGTGCCGATCTGCTGCGCCTCAAGGACATCCCCAAACTGGGCACCCCCATCGCCTCCATCGGCGGCGCGGGGACCTTCGACGGCATCTTCTTCACCGGCATCATCGCCGTGCTGCTGGCATAATCAAAAAAATAACTATCTCCGTCTTTTGATACATTTCCACATGCTCTGGAAACAACGCAGAGAACGCAGAGGCGCAGAGCCGCGGAGAACACATTGAATATGTTTGCCACGAAAACACCTGAAAAAGTAGTGAGCCACGTGCCAATTACACTATTTTTGATGTCATCTCATTTTATTTTAAAAAAATAATACTCTGCGATCCTTTGCGTCTCCGCGCCTCTGCGTTAAAGTCCGTTTTCGAATGAAGGGTTGACCTTACTGTAATGAATACAGATAGCAAGACTGTTTTAATTACCGGCTGTTCGTCGGGGATTGGCCTGTGCGTGGCGCGGGGGTTGCGGGAGCGCGGCTACCGGGTGTTTGCCACGGCGCGGCGTCGGGAGGATGTGGATCGGCTCAACGGCGAGGGGCTGGAGTCGCTGTGGCTGGATCTGGATGATTCGGCGTCGATCAACGCCGCGGTGGACGAGGTGCTGGCGCGCACCGGCGGCACGCTGTATGCCCTGTTCAATAACGGCGCTTACGGGCAGGCCGGGGCAGTGGAGGATTTGCGCCGCGATGTGCTGCGCCGGCAGTTTGAGACCAACCTGCTGGGCTGGCATGAACTGACCTGCCGGGTCTTGCCGGTCATGCGCCGGCAGGGTTACGGGCGGATTATTCAGAACAGCTCCATCCTGGGACTGATCGCCCTGCCGTTTCGCGGCGCCTACAATGCCAGCAAGTATGCGCTGGAAGGCCTGTCCGACACACTGCGCCTGGAACTGCGCGATACCGACATCCATGTCTCGCTCATCGAACCCGGCCCGATCGAAAGCCGCTTTCGCGCCAACTCTTTCGTTGCCTACCAGAAGAACATCGAACGCGATAACAGTCCGTTCCGGGACAAATACCTCGCCATGGAACAACGCCTGACCAAAAAAGGCCCGGCCGTGCCCTTCACCCTGCCGCCCGAGGCGGTATTGAAACGTGTCATCCATGCCTTGGAAAGCCGCCGTCCGAAGCCGCGCTACTACGTCACCTTTCCCACCTACCTGTTCGGCACCCTCAAGCGTTTTCTATCCACCCGATTCATGGACAAACTGCTCACGCGTGTGTAGCTGACTCTCTGGAATAAAACGCAGAGGACGCAGAGTCGCGGAGGCGCAGAGATATAATTTTTAATGTTTAATGTTGAGTTTTAAATTTCGAATTGCCGAATTGCGTTTAATTCAAAATTCAACATTAAGAATTCAGCATTACATTGAGTCCTCTGCGCCTCTGCGACTCTGCGCCCTCCGCGTTATTGTCACGAACCCATCTATTGTCAGGTCCGGATGCCGACGCCTTTGTTGAGCAGGTAGAGGCAGAACAGGTAGAGGGCGACGACGAAGCCGGTGATGATCAGCAGGGCCACAGTAATGTCGATGTCGGAGACACCCAGCATGCCGTAGCGCATGGCGTTGATCATATACAGGATAGGATTGACCAGCGACACGTTCTGCCAGAACTGCGGCAGCATGTCGATGGAATAGAAAATCCCGCCAAGATAGGTCAGCGGGGTCAGCACGAAGGTGGGAATAATGGAGATATCATCGAAGCTTTTGGCATAAACGGCATTGACGAAACCGCCCAGCGCGAACAACAGGGAGGTCATCAGCACCACATATAATGTCACCAGCAGATGATGCAGCTGCGGCTCGGCAAAGATCAGGGAGACGGCCGTGACCGCCAGCCCCACCACCAGGCCGCGCGTCATGCCACCGGCGGCATAGCCGAGTACGATGAGATAGTTGGGCATGGGCGAGATAAGCATCTCCTCCACGTGACGCTGGAACTTGGCGCCGTAGAAGGAGGAGACCACGTTGGCGTAGGAGTTGTTGATGATCGCCATCAGAATGATCCCGGGGACGATGTACTCCATGTAGGTCAGACCACCGATGTCCGACAACTGGGAACCGATCAGGTTGCCGAAGATAATAAAATAGAGCCCGGTGGTAATGGCCGCCGGCAGCACCGTCTGGATCCAGATGCGGATAAAGCGCAGGAACTCCTTGGTCAAAATGGTGGTGAAGGCGACGTATTGCTGCGACAGCTTCATGCGTTGTCCTCCTCGACCATGCGCACGAACAGCTCTTCCAGCCGGTTAGTCTTGTTGCGCATACTGAGCACATGCAGGCCCTGGCGGCTCAGCTCCTCGAACAACTGGTTGATACTCTGCGCCTTGCTGATATCCACGCTGACGGTATTTTTGTCAATCATCTGCAGATTGTAACCCTCGACCTGCGGTGCCGTGTCGATGGTCTCGCGCAGATCCAGGACAAAGGTTTCGATGTGCAGCTTCATCAGCAGCGCTTTCATCTCGGTATGCTCGACTGCCTCACCGTGATTGATAATGGCGATATGCCGACACAGCTGCTCGGCTTCTTCCAGATAATGGGTCGTTAAAATAATCGTGGTGCCCTGGGCGTTGATCTTGCTGAGAAACTGCCACATGGAACGACGGATCTCGATATCCACCCCGGCGGTCGGCTCATCGAGTATCAACAGCTTCGGCTCATGCACCAGCGCACGGGCGATCATCAGGCGGCGCTTCATTCCGCCGGACAGTTCCCGGGCCATGACATGGCGCTTGTCCCACAGCTCCAGCTGGCGCAGATAGGTTTCGGCCCGCTCGTAGGCGAGCTTGCGGTCGATGCCGTAATATCCGGCCTGGTTGACCACGATCTCCACCACCGGTTCGAACTGGTTGAAGTTGAACTCCTGCGGTACCAGCCCGATGCAGCTTTTGGCCGCTTCCAGATCGCGGTCGATGTCGTGACCGAAGACCTCGACAGTGCCGGCGGTTTTGTTGATCAGCGAGCAGATGATCCCGATAGTGGTGGATTTCCCCGCCCCGTTGGGTCCCAGCAGGGCAAAAAAATCCCCCTCGCGCACATCCAGATCGACCCCCTTGAGGGCCCGCACCCCGCCGCGATAGGTCTTGGTCAAACCCCGAATGGTCAGCGCGTTGGACATAAACTCTCTTGAAAAACCGAACCGGCGGGTATTCTAGCAAAAGACACCCACCAATAGACAGGCATTGCACCCTGCCACAAAACTCATCGTTATAAGGTGAGGGATATTAACGCTGAGCTCGCAGAGGCGCGGAGGCGCAGAGCAAGAAAAAATTTTGGGTTTTTAATGTTGAATTTTGAATCAAAGAAAATTTTACAATTCAAAACTTAAAATTTAACATTAAAAATTATACCTCTGTGTCTTTGCGCCTCTGCGAGCTCCGCGTTATTTATACCAAAACAGGGAAAAGTTAGATCAGCGATTCGTCCTGGATGACGGCCGGCAGGTCGATGTCGCATTCGTCGTTGTGGAGGATCTTGCGGATTTCAAGTTTCTGCTTGCCCTCGCGCCAGCGCGGGTGGGCCAGGTTGATCAGCTTGGGTTTGACGTAGCGCTCGCCCTTGCTGTTGATGACCAGCAGCACAATGGGTCGCAGGCGGCTTTTTTCACTGGCGGAGACCACAATACCCGTCTGGCCCATATTGAGCTGTACCATGCTGCCAATGGGGTAGATGCCCAGGCATTTAATGAACTGTTCGACCAGCTCCTGTTCAAAGTCCTCGCTGATCCATTCGTACATGTTTTTCAGCGCCTCATAGGGCGGCATACCATCGTGATAACAACGATCACTGGTAATGGCGTCGTACACGTCGACGATGGAGACGACCTTGGTCATCTGGTTGACCTGATCCCCATTCAACCCATGCGGATAGCCCTTGCCACTGACCCGTTCGTGGTGATGCAAAACGATGTCGAGCGACTCCTGCGGGATGTCCCCTTTGGGCACCAGCAGTTCGTGACCTTTTGGTGCATGAGTCTTGACGATCTCAAACTCTTCCGGCGTCAGTCGGCCGGGCTTGTTGAGTATCTCCAGCGGAATGCGCATTTTGCCGATATCGTGTAACAGCGCCCCCAGCCCCATCAGTTCCAGCGAGTTCTTATCCATCCCCAGATAGCGGCCGAAGGTGACCGCCAGGATGCAGGTGTTCATGCAATGGGTGACGGTATATTCATCACGGTGTTTGAGATGCGACAGCCAGGCCATGGCATTGGGGCTGTGGGTAATGCTTTCGGCAATTTCGCTGACCAGATGACGCGCCGTAGTGGTATCCAGGCTGTTTCCCAGACGCACATCTTCCATCAGGGTTTCAATATAGGTTTTGGTCCGACTGTGGATTGGTCGGGCTTCGCGCAACGCTTCCTGAAAATGTTTCTCATCGCGTTCGGCTTCCTTTTCCGCCTCGCGTTTCGACGCTGTGGCCACCGCCGGTGGCGGGCGCCTGGCCAGACTCTCCAGATCAGGGATCACCGACTCATGGGAACGTTCGGTATCCACATATACATGGTTGCAGCAACGACTGAGCTCGGCCAGCTCCTCTTCACCGGAAATCAGCACCCCCTCGAGCAAAAACGAGGTTTGTGACCAGTCGCAATCCAGATCGCTAACAAACATCCCCTCCCTGAGACTGCCGACATCGAGTTTAACCTTCATCGTTCGCCCCGAAACAGTCTGCTCAACATACTGTCATGAGTCTGTCTTGATGTATTAATCCAGCCAGCGGCGTGCATTGCGGAACAAACGCAGCCACGGAGCCTCTTCACCCCACTCATCAGGATGCCATGAGAATTGTGCGCTGCGAAACACGCGTTCCGGATGTGGCATCATGATGGTGAAGCGACCATCCGTGGTTGTCAGGCCGGTAATCCCTTGCGGGGAACCGTTGGGATTGAAGGGATACCGTTCGGTAGCCTCACCGTAATTATCAATGTAGCGCATGGCCACCAGTTGTTCACCCTGCACCCGCTCGATTAGCGCCTGCCTGTCAAAATGCGCCAACCCCTCGCCGTGGGCCACGGCAATCGGCAAGCGGGAGCCGGCCATACCGGCCAGCAGGATCGAGGGCGAATCGAGCACCTCGACCAGGGAGAGTCGTGCCTCGAACTGCTCGGAGCGATTACGTACAAAGCGCGGCCAGTGGCCGGCGCCGGGGATCAGATCCCGCAGCTGGGAGAGCATCTGGCAGCCGTTGCAGACCCCCAGTCCGAAGCTGTCGGGACGCTGGAAAAACGCCTCGAACTCGTCGCGGGCACGGGGATTGTACAGAATCGAGCTGGCCCAGCCGCCACCGGCCCCCAGCACATCGCCGTAGGAGAAGCCGCCACAGGCGGCCAGTCCGGAAAAGTCGTTGAGCGAGACCTGCCCGGCGATGATATCGCTCATGTGCACGTCCACGGCCGCAAAGCCGGCCCGATCGAACGCGGCGGCCATCTCGATCTGGCCGTTGACCCCCTGCTCGCGCAACACGGCCACCCGCGGACGGTGACCGAGATTGAGGTACGGCGCGGCAATGTCCTCCTGCGGGTCAAAGCTCAACTGCACCGACAGTCCCGGATCACCCTCATCCAGCAGGTTCTCGTACTCTTCCCGGGCACATTCGGGATTATCGCGCAGCGCCTGCATGCGGTAACTGGTCTCGCTCCAGACACGCCGCCACCGGTTCTGCGTCCCCTCAAGAACCGTCCGTCCCCCGTGCTCAAACACCAGCCGCGCATCGTCGCGCAGCGTGCCAAGCACATGGCTGTAATGGCCCAGGCCGGCCGCATGCAGCGCGTCCCGGACCGCCGTCAGCTCGCTGTCGCGCACCTGAATCACCGCGCCCAGCTCCTCGCTGAACAGGCCGGCGACCGGATCTGCACCCAGATCGTCGAGCCGGATCTGCAGGCCGCTGCGCCCGGCAAAGGCCATCTCGCAGAGGCACGCAAACAAGCCGCCGTCGGCCCGGTCATGATAGGCCAGCAACCGCCCTTGCTCGTTGAGCCGTTGAATCACCTCAAAAAAGTGCTTCAAGGCCAGGGGATCGTCGAGATCGGCCGGATGATGGCCGAGCTGTTTATACACCTGCGCCAGGCAGGAGCCCCCCAGGCGGTTGGCGCCCTTGCCCAGGTCGATCAGGATCAGCCGGGTCGGGCCCCGGTCGGTTCGCAGCTGTGGGGTCAGGGTCCGGCGCACGTCGCTGACCGGCGCGAAGGCCGAAACAATCAGCGACAGCGGCGCGGTCACCGAGCGGGTCTCGCCGGCTTGCTGCCAGACGGTGCGCATCGACATGGAATCCTTGCCGACCGGAATGGTGATGCCCAGCGCCGGGCACAGCTCCATGCCCACCGCCTGCACGGCCTCGTACAGGCCGGCATCCTCGCCCGGATGGCCGGCGGCGGCCATCCAGTTGGCCGACAGGACCACGCGCGACAATTCGGGTACCGGGGCCGCCACCAGGTTAGTGAGTGTTTCGCCCACCGCCATGCGCGCGGAGGCGGCGTGGTGCAGCAACGCCACCGGGGTACGCTCGCCCACGGCCATCGCCTCGCCGGTATAACGATCGAAGCTGGTGGCCGTGACCGCCACATCGGCCACCGGCACCTGCCAGGGGCCGACCATCTGATCCCGGGCCACCAGCCCGGTCACGGTCCGATCGCCGATGGTGATCAGAAAGCTCTTGTCGGCGACCGCGGGCAGGGCCAGCACCCGTTCGGCCGCCTCCGCCAGATCCAGCCCGGCCGTGTCGAACTCCGGCTTGGTAAACAGCGCGTGATGGACATCGCGCAGCATCTTCGGCGGCTTGCCCAGCAGGACCTCCAGCGGCATATCGATGGGGGTGTTGTCGAAATAGCCGTCGCCCACCACCAGGCGGCGCTCCTCCGTCGCCTCGCCGACCACCGCCCAGGGGCAGCGCTCCCGCCGACAGATCTCGGCAAACCGGTCCATCTCCCCGGGCCCCACCGCCAGCACATAGCGCTCCTGCGCTTCGTTACACCAGATCGCCATGGGCGACATGCCCGGATCGTCGTTGGGCACGGCGCGCAGCTCGAAGCGCCCGCCACGTCCGCTGTCGTTAACCAGCTCCGGCAAGGCATTGGAGAGCCCGCCGGCGCCGACATCATGAATACTGATGATGGGGTTGGCTTCGCCCAGCTGCCAGCAGCGATCGATCACCTCTTGGGCTCGGCGTTCCATCTCCGGATTGCCGCGCTGCACCGAGGCAAAATCGAGATCCTCCAGACTTTCCCCGGTGGCCATGGACGAGGCCGCCCCGCCGCCCAGGCCGATCAGCATGGCCGGGCCGCCGAGCACCACGATCTGCGCACCCGGGGGGATGTCCTCCTTGACGACGTGATCGTCGCGGATATTCCCCAGCCCGCCGGCCAGCATGATCGGCTTGTGATAACCGCGCACTTCCTCGCCCTGCGGTCCGGGTACCCGTTCCTCGTAGGTGCGAAAATAGCCGCACAGGTTCGGCCGGCCGAATTCGTTATTGAAGGCCGCCGCGCCGATGGGTGCCTCGAGCATGATTTCCAGCGCGGAGACGATCCGCTCCGGCTTGCCGTAATCGGTTTCCCACGGCCGGGGGCACCCGGGCAGGCGCAGGTTGGAGACCGAGTAACCGCACAGGCCGGCCTTGGGTTTCGAGCCCCGGCCGGTCGCCCCCTCATCGCGGATCTCGCCGCCAACGCCGGTGGCCGAGCCCGGAAAGGGCGCGATGGCGGTGGGATGATTATGGGTCTCGACCTTCATCAGGATATGGATGTCCTGTGCGTGATAGGCGTACTCGCGGGTACCGGCTTCGGGATAAAACCGGGCGCCAAAATGCCCGGCGATCACCGCCGAGTTGTCGCTGTAGGCGGAGAGAATGCCGTCACTGTGCCGCTGGTAGGTGTTGCGAATCATGCCGAACAGGGACTTGTCGCGGGGCTGGCCGTCGATGATCCAGTCGGCGTTGAAAATCTTGTGCCGGCAGTGCTCCGAGTTGGCCTGGGCGAACATCATCAACTCCACGTCGCTGGGATTGCGTCCCAGCGCCTGGAAATTCTCCACCAGGTAATCGATCTCGTCCCCGGCCAGGGCCAGTCCCAGTCCGGCGTTGGCCCGCTGCAGGGCGTCGTGTCCGCCACCGAGCACATCGACCTCGGTCAGCGGGGCGGGATCGGGATGACGGAACAGTCGCTGGGCTTCATCGACATGGCGAAACACTGCCTCGGTCATCCGATCGTGCAGCAGTGCGCCCAGGCGCCGGGCCTGTTGCGCACTCAGTTCCTCGCCACCGGTGAGTGTCAGGGTATAGAGAATCCCGCGCTCGATCCGCCGCACATTGTGCAGGCCGCAACTATGGGCGATATCAGTGGCCTTGCTCGACCAGGGCGAGATGGTACCGGGACGGGGGATGACCAGAAACTCATGCCCCTCCAGCGGTGCAGCCGGTGGCTCGGCGTAATTGAGCAGGCTCTCCAGCACCTGTTGCTGTTCGTGCGCCAGGCGCTGCTCGTGGTCAACAAAATGGAGATAGACCGCCTGCAAATCCCCCACCTCGGGCACTTCGGCCCGCAGGGCGGCCAGGCATTTTTCCAGACGAAAGGAGGACAGAGCCGAGCCACCTCGGAGTTGCAACATGCGCGTGAATCCCGGAATTGATGGATGTTAACGGTGAGCGTCAATGATACACCATCTCGGGGTCAGGTATCGAGATAGCCCGCGGGAGGTGCTAAAGAAAAAATCCAACCACCAGGACACCAAGACTCCAAGTAAAGATATTGATACTGTCCCGGACAAGCCTCATCAAATCACGCAAAAGAACGCCCGCAATACCACAGGCATTTGATTTCATTGCCCCCTGGTGTCTTTGTGTCTTGGTGGTGTGATTTGCTGTCGGACTTGCGTCCCGAGAACTACCATTGCGAAGCGCCGCGCAGCTCCTGCATCACCTCGTTAAGGCGGCCTTCAGTGCCGTCGAACAGGCACACCACATTGCCGACACTGCAGACCGTGTAGCGTTCGCCGCGAACCACCCAGCCACCGGGCGGCGTCCAGCCGCGGATGCCGGTAAACATGGAAAGCTGATCGGCGTTGCCCTGCACCAGACGTTTGTAATCGTGAGCGAAATGGGCCAGGTTGGCCAGTTCTTCCTGCCCGCCCATGCCGTAACCTTCGACCAGTTCACCGTCATCCCGAAAGTGGGCCACGGCCATGACGCCATCAAGGATCATGATCTGTTTAATCATGTCGCCTCCTCAGGCTTCCAGCGCCGCATAGGCCGCTTCGTAATCGACCCTGTCATTGGGCATGATCACACCGGCCTCTTCATTGGCAATGACCGTCCAGTCAAACCCGATTAATGAAAACCCCCTGACCGGATAGAACCCGCCCGAACCGGTGACATTCTCCCAGCCCCGGGCCTGCATGGTGGCAACCGAGGTATTGGCAACGCAGACATGCGCCACCAGATCCAGAATCGTGTCATTCATTTCACTGTCCGCACTGAGTCGGGAGTCCTGCAACTCCCCTTTGCTGCTGAAACTGAATGCGGCAACCGCACCGTCAAGGTTGATCAATTTCTCCAGATCGGCCATCGGTAACTCCTTACAAGACTGATTGGTTTATTATTGTGATGCAGCCGCTCAGACCAGCATCTCTTCCGGGCCCGGCACATGTTCACGCATATACTCCATCACTTCATTCAGTGAACTCGAAGCATTGTCAATGAAGCAGAAGATGTTGGCCATGACACAGACCGTCACCTTGTCCCCGCGAACAATCCAGCCGCGGGCCGGCGCACAGCCACAATCGGCTTTGAGATGTTTGAGCATGTCCGTTTCCATGTGCACGGCCATGGTGGTGGCGCGGCACATGATCGACGCCATGCGTGCGGTTTCATAATCGAGTTGGCCGTCGTAGGTAAATCGATCGCCCCGGTAGGTATACTCGCCTGCTGCGATGACGCCCGGTGTCGCCACCAGATCGGATATGACGCTCATGCAGTCCCCTCTTGTGTTTTATAGTTATGTTGCCGCCTGGCAAGTTGCGGCTGTTTGCCATTGCTTGATCCAGATCAATGACAACCGTTTCTTAAGTAATAACAGACCTGACAGAGAATGCCATATAGAGTTTTTTTATAGGTCCCTATAAAATAGGGCGGTTATTCGGCTGGCTGTCGCGCCCGCACCATTTATTGCTGCTCAGGATTTGACCATGACCGCTTCAACGCCCACCCCCGCGCCACTGTACAGACGCCTGCTTGCCATGCTGTACGACGGCCTGTTGCTGCTGGCGGTGTTGCTTATCAGCTCGGCGATCCCCCTGATCTTCACCGGCGGCGAGGCGATCGAGGGGCACAACCTGCTACTGACCGGTTATTTTCTGCTCATCTGTTTTGCCTTCTTTGGCGGGTTCTGGACCCACGGCGGACAGACGCTGGGGATGCGGGTCTGGCGTCTGCAACTGGTTCATGACCATGCCGGTGCGCTGGACTGGTTCGCCGCCCTGCTGCGTTTTCTCAGCGGCCTGCCCGGCTGGCTGGTGTTGATACTGGGGCTGGCGGTGTACTTCAACCCGCAATTACAGCTGCCCGGGCTTCTGCACTGGCTGCAGAGCCTGCCGCACGGCAGCGTGGCCCTGATCGGCCTGATCTGGCTGACCGCCGACAACTGGCCCAATGGCTGGCGCGAGCGCATGACCCATACACGCGTCATTCTACTCCCCAAAACCAGCCCCTTGCCGACAAGCACTGATAATTAACGCAGAGTTCGCGGAGGCGCAGAGGCGCGGAGAAAATGAGTTGTAACACCCGCTTCACGGCTCGTTGCTCGTTATCCCGGTCCACTGCGCTCGATGAAGTCACTGTTAAAAACTCTGCGACTCCGCGACTCTGCGTCCTCTGCGATAAATTCCCAGAGCTTCAGAGAAAAGCGCCCGTATTACGGGCTAACGTAATCGTCGGAACCAGAACAGGGTAACGCCGATCACCAGTGCGGTAGGCAGGGCCGCGGCCAGGGCCGGTGGCAGGTTATAGACCAGTCCCATCTGCCCGGCCAGGCGGTTACTGATATAAAACACTATTCCGATCAGAAAACCGATCAGAATCTGTTGCCCGATACTGGTATGACGTTGTGCGCCGAACACGAACGGCACCGCGAGCAGAACCATGGCCGCCAGGGTAAAGGGCATGACCAGTTTGCCCCACATCGCCAGCTCATATTGCCCCGAATCCAGGCCGTTCTCTTTGAGATAGTCGATATAACTTTCCAGCTTCCAGACCGCCAGGGTATCGGGGTCCACCGAGACAACACTGATCAGGGCCGGATCCAGCAGGGTCTGCCAGGGCAGTTGTTTGACGGTCTCCTGGCGAATGGCCAGCCCCTCGAAATCATAACGCGTTACCTTATTTAACAACCACTGCTCACCGTCGTAACGGGCGTTTCTGGCCCGCAACAGGGTGCGCATGCGCTGCCCTTCGAAGGTATACAGATGGATGCCGCGCAATCGCGCCTGGCTGTCGACACGTTGCACATTGATATAGGTGTCCCCGTCCCGGGCCCACAGGCCATACTGGGTGTTAAGGCTGATCTTCGCCCCCATCAGTTGCAAGCGTTTCTGCGAACCGTATTCCAGTGCCGGCGGCGCCACCACCTCACCGACAACCATGGCCAGCAGGATCAGCATCGCCGCGGTCTTCATCGTCGCCCAGACGATACGGGTCAAAGAGAGCCCGGCGGTACGCATCACCACCAGTTCCCGATTGTTGGCCAGCATCCCCAGTCCCAGCATGGTCCCCAGCAGCGTTGCCATGGGAAATATCTCGTACATCTGCCGTGGCATGTTCAGCAGTGTGTAGACCATTGCATGCCAGAGGGTATAAGTCCCGCGACCGACCTGATCGAGTTCATCCACAAAGCCGATCAGGGCAAACAGGGCCACCAATACCGCCAGCACCGACAAAACGCCGTTAGTGATTGCCTGCCCGATATAACGTTCGAGTATTTTCATCGGGGCACCGTGCTCCTGTTCAGCAGATGCCGAATGCCGCTCTGGCGCAGCAGCAATACAATCGCAATCAACAGCACCGTGCCGTGGACCCACCACAGACCAAGATAGGGTGAAATCTTGTCATCAAACAGCCAGCTGCGCGAGACCGACAACAGGTTGGTCAACAGCATGTACAGGACGATCGCGATCGCCAGCCTGCCGTAGCGACTCTGTCGATGCGAGGTCACACTCAGCGGCACTGCCAATACCGCCAGCACCAGACACATCAACGCGGAGGATATACGCCATTGTAATTCGGCTGTATAACCCCGTTTGTCCTCCTGCCAGAGTTCGGTCGTGGGAATCGCCTTGTGCTTGCGACTGGCCACTTCCGGTGGTTTTTCCTGAATACGAATGCCGTGCTTTTCAAATTCAATCACGGTGTAATTCTGCTGCCCCGGTTTGCCGTCGTAGCGATAGCCCCTCTCCAGCACCATAAACCGATCGCCGGTTTTCTCTTCCAGCATCTGGTGACCGGATTGGGAACGGATAATGGAACCGCCTTTCGTCCTTTGTTGCTGCACGAACACATTGCGCATTCGGTTCTGTTCGCGATCCAGCTCTTCGACATACAGCACGCCACTTCCTTCGCGCATTTCCTGGAAACGGCCGGGCGCAATCCCCTGGATATCGCCCCGACTTTGCGCCGCCGCAGTGAGCAACTGGACCTGATGCTCGGCCCAGGGCCCCAGTTGCAGGCTTAGCAAGCCCTGCAGGACAGCCACCACCAACGCCAGCCCCAGCACAGCGCGCATAATATAACCGGTGCCGATACCGCAGGCGGCGATAGCCGCCATTTCGCTGTCCCGGTAGAGACGGCTCAGAGCAAGCAGGATCGCCAGATAAAGGGCCAGCGGCAGAATAAACACCAGGATACTGAGAGTGCGCACGACGAAGATATGCAACACCATGTCCACTTGCAGCACGCCGCTGGCCACGTCACTGAACAGGCCGACCAGATGCGCGCTCAGGGCGATCAGCAACAGCACCAGGGCGACCGCCGAGAAGGTGAGAAAAATTTCCTTGACCAGATAGCGGGCTATAATCACGTCAGAATCAGGGGGTTGAAAGCCGGTTCGTTCTTTATATACATAAACAATACTGTATTATATTGTGCATCACGATGAATTAACCCTGTGTTTGGCGATTTTTTTTACCGGTTGGCCAGCAAGGCGACAACGGGGTTACGATCCGGCAAATCCGATCAAAGCAGGCAAAAACAGGAATCCGTATGAATATCACGCTCAAATCGACAGCGGTCGAACAACAAACCGGCAGTTGCCTCATCGTCGGTGTCTTTGACAAACGCCGCCCCGATCCTCACGCCAAAGCGCTGGACAAGGCCAGTGGCGGCGAAATCAACCGTATTCTGAAACAGGGGGATATGGACGGCAAGGCCGGCCAGACCCTGATGCTGCACCGGCTGCCCGGCATCAAGGCCGCCCGCGTCCTGCTGGTCGGTTGCGGCAAAGCGGATGAATTCGATGCCAGCCAGTACGCCAGTACAATCATCACCGCCATCAAGGCGGCCCACGATTCCGGGGCCCGCGACGCCGTCTGCTATCTGACCGACCTGCCGGTCAAGGATCGCTCCCGCGCCTGGAATGTCCGCCGCGCGGCGGAACTGGCGCACCAGACGCTGTATCGCTACCAGCAGACTTTCAGCAAACCGGAGAAGCCCGATTACCCCCTGGGCAAGCTGCAGCTGTTCGCAGAAGACAAGGTGCTCAAGGCAGCCCGCACCGGACTGAAAATTGGCGAGGCCATCGGCAAGGGCGCCAACTTCACCCGCGACCTGGGGAACCTGCCCGGTAATATCTGCACGCCCACCTACCTGGCCGGCCAGGCCAGCAAGCAGCTCAAAAGCTATAACAACATGAAAGTGAAGGTGCTCAATCAAAAGGCCATTGAAGAGCTGAAGATGGGCGCCTTTTTGTCGGTGTCCAAGGGCAGCCGTCAGCCCCCCAAACTGATCGTCATGGAGTACAACGGCGCCGGGAAGGACGTCAGGCCCTACGTGCTGGTGGGCAAGGGAATCACCTTCGATGCCGGCGGCATCTCCATCAAGCCGGCCGCCGCCATGGATGAAATGAAGTACGACATGGGTGGCGCCGCCGGGGTGATCGGCACCATGCAGGCCATTGGCGAGCTGCAGCCGCCGATCAATGTGGTGGCGATCGTGCCCACCTGCGAGAACCTGCCCGACGGCAATGCCAACAAGCCGGGTGACGTGGTCACCAGCATGTCGGGCCAGACCATCGAGATACTGAACACCGACGCCGAAGGCCGGCTGATCCTGTGCGACGCCCTCACCTACAGCGAACGCTTCAAACCCAGAGCCGTCATCGACACCGCCACATTGACCGGTGCCTGCATCGTCGCCCTGGGCAACCACCCCTGCGGGCTGCTGAGCAATGACCAGCCGCTGGCCGACGCCCTGCTGGCCGCCGGCCAGACCAGCCAGGACCGGGCCTGGCAACTGCCGTTGTGGGAGGAATACCAGGAGCAACTCAAGAGCAACTTCGCCGACATGGCCAACATCGGCGGACGCGAGGCCGGCACCATTACCGCTGCCTGCTTCCTCTCCCGTTTCACCAAAAAGTTCAAGTGGGCCCATCTGGATATCGCCGGCACAGCCTGGAAAAGTGGGGCCGAGAAGGGTTCTACCGGCCGCCCGGTACCGCTGCTGACCCAGTACCTGCTTGACCAGTGCGGCAAAAAATACCAGCTCTGATGACCCGGGTCGACTTCTACATCATCGAGGATAATCACGCTCAGGCCCGCCAGCGGCTGGCCTGTCGCCTGGCTGAAAAAGCCTATGCATTGAACCATACTATATATATACACGTCGACGACCGACGGCAGGCCGAACAGATCGATCAACTGCTGTGGACGTTTCGTGACGGCAGTTTCATCCCGCACAGCCTGCAGGGTGATAAAGTGGCGTCCCAGGCCGCCATCGTGATTGGCTATGACGGTGAGCCGCAGGAGCACAATCAGGTGTTGATCAATCTTGGGGAAACGGTCCCGCCCTTTTTCAGCCGCTTCGAGCGGGTGGCCGAACTCATCGCCGGCGATGAACAGGCACGGCAGGCCGGACGGGAGCGTTTTCGGTTTTACCGTGACCGTGGTTATGAACTTAACACCCATAACCTTGACGACAAGGCATCATGAGCAAACAGAACGACAAAAGCGACCCGGCCACAGAAGATAACCTGCTCAATGCGCTGGAGTCGATCAAGAATCTGCTCGAACAGAGCGAGACCAAGCTCACTGCCGCGCGCGACAGTATCAGCCGTGCCAATGAACCGGTCGTGCCGGTACTGGAGGACATCATAGAACCCGATGCCTATGACGCCCCGGCAAAGCAACTGGATATCCCGGAAATCACCGACGAAGCCGATGTCACAAACGACGAAGCCCTCTCACCCCACAGCGAAGAGCCGGACACCATGAGCGATCCGACCCAGACCGACAGCGACACCATGCTGGAATTTCTCGATCACCTGCAGGCCAGTCTGGAAAAAGAAGTCCGCAACACCCTGATGCGCACCGTGGTCAACATCGAAAAAGACGTCAAAAAAACCATCGCCGAACAGCTGGATACTATTCGGGACCAAATCCGCAACAAGGAATAAAGAAGATAATGTTAAATTTTGAATGCTGAATTAAGCACAAAGCCGCAATTCAAAATTTAACATTCAACATTCAACATTATCTAAAGCCGTAGCGCTCAAACATGTAGCACTGGCCGGTGGGGAGGTAGTCGGGGATCTGATAATAGCGATCGACGATCTCACGCAGGATCTCATCGCGGTAGGTCCGATAATCAAACCCCTTGCCAACGAACAGGTAGAAGTGGGTATCTTCCACACTGATCCGGCGAATTTCCGAGTCGCGAAAATAGGGCCGGTATTTTTCCAGGCGGTGGTAACTGAAGATCACCATATCCCGGCCATCCAGCTTGCGGAAATCAGTACGCTTGTCGGCTTCGCGCCCGTGATGGGAGCTGATGCTGAACACCGGCACGGATTGTCTGCTGTGGTAGGCGAGCAAGGCCGATTTGGCATAACTTTCGGTCATTAAAACCGCCCGCTCGTGTTCCGACATGGTGTCGATAATCTGTTCTGTGCGCATGCCGAACACCACGTCGCGGTAGGTTTGCTCGTCAATCTCCTTGGCAATCCCCGGCGCGAGCACCAGCAAGGTACCGATAAAGACCAGATGCAAAACGGTGAACGGCAGCATGAAATAGTGGCACTTGCGCAGCTGCTGGGTGCTGAGAATCGGCGCCAGCGCCAGAAACAGGAACGGATAGAAGCTCAACAACCAGTGCAGGCCGATCTCTTTCCAGAACGAAAGCAAAAAGAATAACCCGGCGGGAATCAGAAACAAGCCGCCAAAGACGCTCTGACGACTGGTAAGACTTCCCTTCAGATCCCGCCACTGCCGGAACAGGTAATAGAGAATCGGCGGCGTTATCAGATAAACCAGAATCACCAGATAGATAAGCATGGTCTCCAGCGAGAAACCCGACCCGGCGGTGCGATTCAACAGGTTGAACAGGTAGTTGTTCCAGCAGTTATTGTAGTTCCACCACAGGTTCAGTCCGATGAACGGCAAGGTGCCGAGAACAATCAGCAACAGCCCCAGATAGGGCCGCAAACCGCGGCGGGTATACAGCACGATATACAGAAAATAGGCCACGCCCAGCAGCCCGGCGAAAAACTTGGAGAAAAACGCCAGTCCCAGCAACAGACCGCACAACAGATACCACCACAGATTGTCACGGCGCTGGGCAAAATAGAAACTGACGGCCGACAGGAACGACCAGAAAATCAGCGGAGTGTCAGTGGTTATGAACACGCCATACACATTAACCGGTGCAACGAGGTACAACACCGCCACCGCGACCGCCACGGCCTCGTGAGTGCGGCGCAATAACAGATAGATGGCCAGGCCGATGAACGTGGTCAAAAGCACCTGCGGCAAACGCAGCCACAACGGCGCATCGCTGACTGACAGCATGGCGGTAAGCAACCAGCCCACCATGGGCGGATGATCGTAATAGCCGTAGTCGGGATGATTCCCCCAGAGAATGAAATAGGCCTCATCTCCGGTCATTGGCAGGGTGTGGGCCAGCACCAGCTTCGCCACCAGGGTGAGCAGCAGATAAACCCACAATCGCGTGTGCCAGAAGTGTAAATTGGGAGCCAGCGCAGCCATGACGGCGCAGTTTAGCATGGCCCGGACCCCGTGGCGGAAATTTTGGGCTTTTCGGCCATCGCAGCATATGGCCGCACGGCGTGATTCGGTATAATGCCGGATTTCCGGCCATCAACTCGCAAGCAACCGAATCGGACGTTTCGTGGACAAGACCTATAACCCGCAAGCCATCGAACAACGCTGGTACGACACCTGGGAACAGAACGACTACTTTGCCCCCTCGGGCAGGGGCGAGCCTTTCTGCATCATGATCCCGCCGCCCAATGTCACCGGCAGCCTGCACATGGGCCACGCCTTTCAGGACACCATCATGGATGCCCTGACCCGCTATCATCGCATGAAAGGGGATAATACCCTGTGGCAGCCGGGCACCGACCACGCCGGCATCGCCACCCAGATGGTGGTCGAACGCATCGTCAACGCCGAAGGCCGGACCCGCCACGATATTGGCCGCGAGAAGTTCATCGAGAAAATCTGGGAGTGGAAAGAGGAGTCCGGCGGCACCATCACCCGCCAGCTGCGTCGCATGGGCGCCTCTCCCGACTGGCGCCATGAACGCTTCACCATGGATGAAGGCCTTTCCGACGCGGTCAAAGAGGTCTTCGTCCGCCTGTATGAAGAAGGGCTGATCTATCGCGGCAAGCGCCTGGTCAACTGGGACCCGGTGCTGCACACCGCGGTGTCCGATCTCGAAGTGCTTTCCGAAGAGGAAAACGGCCAGCTGTGGCACATGCGCTATCCGTTGAGCAACGGCACCGGCCACCTGATCGTCGCCACCACCCGCCCGGAGACGATGCTCGGTGACTGCGCGGTGGCCATCCATCCCGGCGATGAGCGCTACAAGCACCTGCTCGGCGAATTCGTTGAATTGCCGCTGACCGGCCGGCGCATCCCGATCATTGCCGACGAGTATGTCGATCCCGAGTTCGGTACCGGTTGCGTGAAAATCACCGCCGCCCACGACTTCAACGACTACCAGGTCTGGCAACGCCATCGCGATGAAACGCCGATTGCCGATCAACCGCATGGCGGGCTGATCAATATCTTCACCGACAGCGCCGCCGTGCGCGACAACCGGCCCGGGGAAGGCCAGCTGCTGCCGGCGGCCTACATCGGCCTGGATCGGTTCGAGGCGCGCAAACGGATCATTGCCGATCTGGAAGCGCAGGACCTGCTGGAGCAGATCGAACCCCACAAGCTGATGGTGCCGCGCGGCGATCGCTCCGGCGCTGTGATCGAACCGTTTTTGACCGACCAGTGGTATGTCAAGGTCAAACCGTTGGCCAAACCGGCCATCCAGGCCGTGGAAAGCGGTGCGATCAAGTTCGTCCCCGACAACTGGAAAAACACCTATTTCGAATGGATGCGCAACATCGAGGACTGGTGCATCAGTCGCCAGATCTGGTGGGGCCATCGCATCCCGGCGTGGTATGACAGGGACGGTAATATTTACGTCGGTCGCGACGAACAGGAAGTGCGCAAACAGCACAAACTGCCCGATGATCTCGCTCTGCAACAGGATGAAGACGTACTCGACACCTGGTTCAGTTCGGCCCTGTGGCCCTTCTCCACCCTGGGCTGGCCGCAGCAGAACGAACGGCTGCAAACCTTCTATCCCACCAGCGTGCTGGTCACCGGATTCGATATCATCTTCTTCTGGGTGGCGCGCATGATCATGATGGGCCTCAAGTTCATGGACGATGTGCCGTTTCGCGAGATCTATATCCATGGCCTGGTGCGCGACGCCCACGGCCAGAAGATGTCCAAGTCCAAGGGCAACGTCCTCGATCCCATCGATCTGATCGACGGGATCGAACTTGAAGCGCTGGTGGAAAAACGCACCCGGGGCATGATGCAGCCCCATCTGGCCGAGAAGATCGCCAGACAGACGCGCAAGGATTTCCCCGACGGCATTCCCGCCTTCGGCACCGATGCCCTGCGCTTCACCTTCGCCGCCCTCGCATCCACCGGGCGGGACATCAACTTCGACCTGGGCCGGATCGAGGGCTATCGCAACTTCTGCAACAAGCTATGGAACGCGGCACGCTATGTGTTGATGAATACCGAGGACCGGGATTGCGGACAGGACGGTGGCGAGGTGGAACTGTCCATCGCCGACAGGTGGATCATCAGCCGCCTGCAGGAAACCGAACAGCAGATCAACAAGGCGATCGGCGAGTACCGCTTCGATCGTGCCGCCAACGCCCTGTACGAATT
>JBKGZJ010000012.1:0-28329 GCA_046545635.1 Thiohalophilus sp.
GGATGAAACAGGCCTGGACAAAGGCAAGCATAAAGGAAAACGACCGCATAAACACCCTCGTCAGGGCATGGTGTTCGAGGACTGGTACGACGACAGCGGACAAGTTGCCCGGCCTTATCTGACACTGCAGATCGTGATGGCGGCCTCCCCGGATTATGACCCGGATTCACCGGATAGCTTGACCGGGCACAAGGTCCAGGGCTTTGATTTGTCCGGGATTATTGAACAGTTTGATCTGGCGCAAGTGGATCATCCATCCTCCAGCAGCTGGGATGCGATGAATGCCTTGCTCGACAATCACCTGGAAAGCAGTGACGAGGCGGCCCTGGGTGGGGATCTTGCCTATCAGTACGGGCTTGGGACGGAACTCTTTGATAACAACGGCATAAAGTTCAGCACAGCGCCGCTGCGTGATCCACAGTTTGGTCGGGAAAAACAGCCACTGGAAACCTGAACCCCCGGATTGTTCGGGAACAGATAATGCAGGGATGACAAATGAAAAAACACCGCGCCAAATCCGCCGGTCATGCTGACGATGATCTGGATTTTTCACCGGCCTTGCTGGATGTTGTCAACCGGCCCCCGCCGCCGTTATCGCGCTGGATACTGTACACCATTGCGTTGCTGCTTTTTATCCTGATTCTCTGGGCCGTGTTCGGTCAGCTCGACATCGTCGCCCGGGCCGAGGGCAAGCTTGTTCCCCAGACAAGGTTGAAAATCGTCCAGCCTTTTGAAGACGGACGTGTGGCGCAAATCCGGGTTCGCGAGGATGAGTTTGTGAAGCAGGGCCAGTTGTTGCTGGTGATGGATTCCCGCCTGTCGGATGCCGACGGTAAAAAACTGCAGACGGAATTGCAACTGTCCAGGCTACGGCTGCGCAGTATCGAAGCCGAGCTTGAAAACCGGGAGTTCGGCAGACTCACTTCAGATAATGAAGTGGCCTATGACAAGCTGCACCAGCAGTTTCTCGAACGACGCAAACACTATGCTTTACAGATTAGCCAGCGCAGGGCGGCCCTCAATCAGGCTCAGCAGGATCTCGAAGTGGCCAGGGAGATACACAAGAAACTCGAGGAGACACTGCCTATTCATCGTGCCAATGAAGAGGCCGTGACCCGGCTCGGCAAGAAGGGCTATGTCACCAGGACCGATATTCTTGACAAGAAGCGACTGCGCATTGAAACCGAGCAGGATTTGCGCGCCCAGGAGCACAAGATTCTATCGACCCGCTCAAGAATTGACGAGCTGCAGGAAGCATTGAAACAACTCGAATCGGACTATCGGCAGGAGCTTTTGACGGAACGCATTGAGCTTGGCAATAAAATCGAACAGCTTGAGCAGGACTGGTTCAAGCAACAGTATCGTAGCGAGCAGCTCGAGCTGCGTGCCTCACAAGACGGTTATATCAAGGATCTGTCGGTCACCACGCCGGGCAGTGTCGTGCCTTCGGGGACCGTGTTGTTGAATATCGTCCCCGTCGATGATCCCCTGCAGGCTGAAGTGTATGTCAGCAATCGGGATATCGGCTTCGTCAGGGAGGGGCAGAAGGTCAGAGTTAAACTGATGAGTTATGAATTTCAGAAATACGGCATGATCGACGCCAAGGTTCAGTCGGTCAATGCGGATGTCACCGCATCCCGGGAGTCGGATCAAGGTGCCGGATCAGATAGCAGCAATACGGGTTATAAAACGCTGGTCAAGCTGCATAAACAGGTCCTGGAACGCGACGGCCGTCGGTTCAGGCTTCGCCCCGGCATGCAGGTGACCGCCGAGGTCAAGCTGGGCACCCGAAGCGTGCTGGATTATGTATTATCGCCCATCACCGGCGCACTCACCGACGCAGCGACTGAGCGCTAGCGATATTATGTATTATCAAATAGAAATAACCACCCGATGCAATCTCTCCTGTTTTTATTGTGCAGGCCGCGCAATGACACAGAAGCATATGTCACTGCAGACTTTCAGGAGTATTATGGACAGGGCGCCTGATAATCTGGAGTTTGTTAGCCTGCAGGGTGAGGGAGAGCCTGTTCTCAATAAGGCCGTATGGAAGATGGCGGGTATTGTTAAACAGCGCTCGATATCAACTTATACCATTACCAATGCCGCATACCGTTTAAGTCATCCTCTTTGTGAAATGATTGATGCGCATTTTAACCGGATCGGTGTGTCACTCGATACCATTAACAAGCAGTTCGCCGATCGCGTCGGTCGGTATAATCTGCCGCTCACGCTCGCCACGCTGGAACAGTTGATCGAACGGCTTGGTCCGGAGAGGATTGATATCTATACAGTGGCCCTGTCTAGAAAAAGCGTTGACGAAGTCAGCCGTTTTGTTAAAAGATTTGAAGGTGTCAATCACATAATACAGCCGATCCAGAGCAAGGATGATTATCAGATTAACTATCGTGTCAATGTGCGGCCGTCAGATCACACATATCAATGCCGCTATCTGGATAATGATATAATGCGGTTTTTTAATATTGAGGGCATTGAAATGCCCTGTTGTTACATCAAGGACAGAACAAGATATACCTCGCTTGCACATACCCGTTCTTTGCTGGCGGATAAAACCATCCCGGATTGTTGTTCCGGCTGCAGGGAGCTTGATGTCCGGAATGAAGCCACTGTCACTCCGGGTTAATTACTCGCGACCCGGGAGCGGGATGACGGGATTACATGCTAACCAGTCCGGCTATTTGACATCGCCTGTTCGGAAAGTTTAACCGGTTTCCAGCGCCACGCTGTAGGGCAGTTCCTGAAATTCCAGTTGCGGGCCGTTGGGTTCGCCCAGGTGGATCGGGCCGGCTTCGGCGCTGCTGATTTGCAGCACGGCGAGCAGGTCGACGCCGCCGTGGGGTGAGGGCTGGGCGAGGACCACCTTGCCGGCGCTGCTCTCGCTGTCGGGGCTGTAGAGGGGCGCGCCGGGGGCGGGCGGGGTGTCGATATCCACATGGGCGCGGTACATGCGGCGCTTGAGGGTGCCCAGGTAGTGCATGCGGGCCACCACTTCCTGGCCGGTGTAGCAGCCCTTTTTGAAGCTGATGCCGCCCAGGCTGTGCAGATTGGCCATTTGCGGGACGAAGGCGTCGGTGGTGTCGGTATCCAGGTTCGGCACGCCGGCGGTGATATCCAGCCAGCTCCAGGCCGGATAGCCGACCGGGATCGCGCCGCCGCTGTGCAGCGCCTGCCACAGTTCAATCAATTGGCCGGCCGGCCCGTGGATCTCGAACCGGGCCTTCGGGCCGGGGACCCGGATCACGGTCAAATTCTGATGTTGCATGGTGTCGTCAATCGCCGCCGGCAGGCTGGGCAGATGGGCGCCGAGCAGCTTTTCGGCGTCGGGACCGGCGATGCCGAAGCGGGCCAGTGCCTCACTGGCGTCCTCCAGGGTCACGTCACTGCGCAGTACGAACATACGCAAGCGTTTGAGTGTCGGTTCGAGGAGCGGGCGGGGCAGGGTCAGGCAATAGTGATCCTCGCGACGGAACAGGCGCATGCTGGCGAGCATGCGCCCCTTGGGGCTGCAATAGGCGGTCAGCTGACTCTGTTCGGGCGTGACCTGCTGGACATCGTTGGTGAACTGTCCCTGCAGGAACGCTTCGGTGTCGCTGCCGGTGGCGCTAATCATCCCCTGATGAGAGAGATCGGCGATGACCGTGGCCGAGTCGGCCGCGCGCAGTTCCTCCTGCGGCGCACCAAAGTCGCTGACCTGATCGTCCGTAATGCTGGCCTGTTGTTGGGCCAGAAATGTTTGCCATTCACTGTTCATAAGTTGACCATTCACCCGCTTGATATGTGTTGGCAGATAACCGATAGTAACATTTTTCAGCTTATCTTCCTAAGTGCGCTCGCCTCGCGCATCAAGGCTGGACGTTGCACCTGAAACGACTAAACTGGCACTAATGACAACAAAAAACGTACGGCCAAAATTTCTTAACCTGTTCAGGATCCACCTGCCGGTGACCGGGGTCGTATCGTTTGCGCACCGCGTCAGTGGCGCCGTGCTGGTGTTGTCGCTGCCGTTTGTGGTTTTTCTGTTCGCCCTGTCCCTGCACAGCGAGCAGGGGTTTGAACGGGTCAGTGAAATTCTGCAATGCGGGTGGGTCCGTCTGCTGTCGTTGCTTGTGCTCTGGGCGTTGTTTTCCCATCTGTTCTCCGGGGTTCGCTTTTTATTGCTGGATCTGGATATCGGTATGCGCCTTGCGGCCGCGCGCGCCAGCGCCTGGCTGGTGCTGGCGCTGGCCGTGCTGGTGCTGGGCGCACTGCTTCCGGGAGTGTTGCTATGAGTCTCCACGGGCAGGGCTTGCGGGCCTGGTTATGGCAGCGGCTGACTTCCGTGTATCTGACGCTGTTTATTATAGCGGCCCTGATCACCTACTCCGTCAACGCGCCGCTGGATTATGCCGGCTGGCGCGCGTTACTGGCGCACCCGGCGGTCAACGTGGCGACCGCCATCTTTATTCTGGCACTGTTGTTCCATGCCGGGGTCGGAATGCGGGATATTCTGGTGGACTATGTTCACTCGCTGGCCTGGCGCTTTACCATTCTGATCGGCTTGCTGGTGATTCTGCTGGCCCTGGGGATCTGGTCGATGTGGATTCTGATTTCGGTCGTCGCGTTATGACAATAGCAAAACGACAATTCGATACCCTGGTCATCGGCGCCGGCGGCGGGGGTTTGCGCGCGGCGCTGCAACTGTCCCAGGCCGAAGCCAGTGTGGCGGTGGTCTCCAAGGTGTTTCCCACCCGTTCGCACACGGTGGCGGCCCAGGGCGGCATGAATGCGGCGCTGGCCAATGTGTTGCCCGACAGCTGGCACTGGCACATGTACGACACGGTCAAGGGCAGTGATTATCTCGGCGATCAGGATGCCATTGAATACATGTGCCGCTCGGCCTCGAATCTGGTGATTGAGCTGGAACATGCCGGCGTGCCCTTCAGCCGGCTGGATAACGGCAAAATTTATCAACGTCCCTTCGGCGGTCAGAGCCAGAACTTCGGTGGGGATCAGGCGGCGCGGACCTGTGCGGCAGCGGATCGCACCGGCCATGCCATTTTGCATACTCTCTATCAACAGAACATTCGCGCCAAGACCCATTTTTTCGATGAGTACTTCGCCATTGATCTGATCAAGGACGACGAAGGCTTTATTCTCGGCGCCCTGGTGCTGGAGATCGAAACCGGCGAGCCGCTGCTGATCGAGGCCAAGACCACCCTGCTGGCCACCGGCGGGGCCGGGCAGTTGTTTCGCACCAATACCAATGCGCATATCAATACCGGTGACGGACTGGCGATGGCGTTACGCGCCGACATACCGGTGCAGGACATGGAGTTTTTCCAGTTCCATCCGACCGGCATTGCCGGGCGCGGGATGTTGATCACCGAAGGCGCGCGGGGTGAGGGGGGCTATCTTATTAATAAGGACGGCGAGCGCTTCATGGAACGCTATGCGCCCCATGCCCGCGATCTGGCCAGCCGCGACGTGGTCAGCCGGGCGATTGCCACCGAAGTACGGGAAGGGCGCGGTTGCGGTGCCGAGGGCGATCATGTGCTGCTGAAGCTGGATCATCTGGGCCGCGAGGTGTTGTACAAGCGCCTGCCGGGGATCTGCGATACGGTGAAAACCTTCCTGCACATCGATCCGGCCGAGGAGGCGATTCCGGTGTTTCCCACGGCGCATTATACGATGGGCGGGATTCCCACCGATCGCCATGGCCGGGTGGTCGTGCCGGTGGCACAGGGTCAGGAGTCGATCCCGGGGCTGTATGCAGTGGGCGAATGTGCCTGTGTGTCGGTGCATGGCGCCAATCGGCTGGGCGGCAACTCGCTGCTGGATATCGTGGTGTTCGGCCGCGCCGCCGGCAATGACATCATCGAATACCTGAACGACAACCGCTATCACCGGCCGCTGGACCACGACAGTGTCGAGCAGGCCATGGCGCACCTGCGGCGCTGGGATCAAAAGGGCGAGGGAGAGTCGGTGCCGGCTTTGAAAAAGGAATTGCAAACCACCATGGAAAACTACTGCGGGGTATTTCGCAGTGAAGAAATTCTGCAACAGGGACTCGACAAGGTATTGCAACTGGAGCAGCGACTGCAGGATGTGCGCCTCAAGGATCACAGCAAAATCTTCAACACCGCGCGGATTGAAGCCCTGGAGCTGGAAAACCTGATGGATATTGCGATTGCCACCGTGGTCTCGGCGCTGGGCCGACAGGAGAGCCGTGGCGCGCATTCGCGGATCGATCATCCTGACCGGGACGATCAGCGCTGGCTGAAACATTCGCTATACTATAAGGAGCAACATCGCCTGGATTACAAGCCGGTGACGTTGAAACCGCTGACGGTCGACTCGTTTCCGCCGAAGGAACGGGTCTACTAGATCAGTGACTAGGGGCTAGGTCCTAGGGGCCAGGAAAAGGGACGAGTTACGAGGGACGAGGTTTTTGTATCCCCTCCCCCTAACCCCCTCCCTGTGGGAGGGGGATTGATCGTGCCAGTAGCGAGATCATTCCCTCCCCTGCAAGGGGAGGGGTAGGGAGGGGTGATATAAGATTCAGTCCTGACAAACCCGCCTCGGCCCTCGTTACTCGTCCCTCGGCCCTTCTGAAAAAATGACAGAGACCAAACTCGACCGATACTGTTAATGTAAGTCAATAACCCTGACGAGCCGACAAGATGCGATTTCAAATCTATCGATACGACCCGGAAAGCGGCCAGGATCCCTGGATGCAGGAGTACGAGCTGGAGGCGCGGCCGGGGATGATGGTGCGCGACGCGTTGCTCAGGCTGAAGGAGCAGGACGAGACGCTGGTGTTTCGCCATTCCTGTGGTGAAGGCGTGTGCGGCTCGGATGCGATAAATATTAACGGTACCAACGCGCTGGGTTGTTTGACGCCGCTGGCGGAATTGAAGGAGCCGGTGGTAGTGCGCCCGGTGCCGGGTATGCCGGTGATCCGCGATCTGGTGGTGGACATGGATCAATTCTTTTCCCATTACCGGGCGGTCAAGCCGTATCTCATCGTTGACGATCCCGAGCCGGAGGTGGAATATCGGCAAACACCGGAAGAACGGGAAAAGCTCGACGGCCTGTACGAATGCATCCTCTGTGGTTGCTGCACGACCCAGTGCCCCTCGTTCTGGTGGAATCCGGACAAGTTCCGCGGCCCGGCCGCGCTGTTGCAGGCCTACCGCTTTCTGGCCGACAGTCGGGATCAGGCCCGGGAGCGTCGTCTTGAAGAGCTGGAAGGGCCCTTCCGGCTGTTTCGTTGTCATACCATCATGAACTGTACCAGTGTCTGCCCCAAGGGACTCAACCCCGCCGAAGCGATTAACAACATCAAGAAGATGATGGTCAGGGAGATGTTCTGACCGTGAGTACGCTGCAGGACAGCTCACTGGAGCAATCCCGTATTTACTGGCAATGCCGGCGCGGCATGCTGGAACTGGACCTGATGTTGCAACCGTTTGTGGAAAATCACTTTGCCGGTTTGACTCCCCGGCAGCGACACGCCCTGGCAACACTGCTGAGGTACCCTGATCAACAATTACTGGACTATTTGCTGGGACACGGCGTTCCGCACGACAAGGATGTGGCTGATGTGGCAGAACAAATTCGAAACGCGGCTGGAACTTGAGCCGGCGCCCTCCCGCTATTTACTGATCTATCTGATCGTTTTGCACGCGCTGGCCGGCGCAGCCTTGTTACAGCCGCTGAGCCTGCCGACGGGCGTGCCTCTTGCGTTGCTGGTGGCGGTGGTCGCCAGTCTGTTGTGGCATATATGGCGCCATTACCGGGACAGCCGACGCACAACGCGCCTGATCTGGCGGACTGATGGTGCATGGGACTATCAGTTGGATGAGCAGTATTGGCCGAATCTGTCCCTGTTGCCGTCTACCTATATCACCCGCGGCTTGATCATCCTGCACCTGCAGCCCGTCAACGCACGACGACGTTATATCGTACTGTTACCCGACAGTCTGCCCACGGCGCAATGGCACCTTTTGTGGCTCAGACTGCGTTATGCGGATTCTTCTGGGGAGGGGGCAGGTGTTAGGGATTAGGTACTAGGTGCTAGCAACTAGTACCTAGAACCTCGCCCCTTTTTTGTGGGAGGCGATTCCATCGGCGACTGGGTGTATCCTTTCTCCCGAGTCGCGGCTGCAAGATGTTTATAAAACCTCACCACGAAGACGCGAAGACGCGAAGGAAAATTAATCTACTTCGAGACTTCGTGTCTTCGTGGTAAAAAATAGTCGATAGAGGAAATGTCAGGCAGCGCTGCGTGTAACCTGGCCTACAATTTAAACTCAGCACTCAGCACTCAGCACTCAGCACTCAGCACTTTCATTCCGCCAATGCCATCGCCGAAGTGGCGCCGGCATGGTGGGTCGGTTGCAGGATGGTGTTGTGTGGCGGGTGGCTGTCGTTACGCTCGGGGTAGTCGATGTTGTAATGCAGGCCGCGGCTTTCGTGGCGTTGCATCGCGGAGCGGATGATCAACCCGGCGACCAGCGCGAGGTTACGCAGTTCCAGCAGATCGTTGGTAACGCGGAAGTTGCCGTAGTATTCATCGATTTCCGACAGCAGCAATTGCACGCGGTGTTCGGCCCGTTGCAGGCGCTTGTTACTGCGCACGATACCGACATAGTCCCACATGAAACGGCGCAACTCATCCCAGTTGTGGGTGACGACCACTTCCTCGTCCGAATCGGTCACGCGGCTTTCATCCCAGTCGGGAATGCTCACTTCCTCCGGTGCGGCGTCGGGTTTTTGTTGACGAATATGCAGGCTGGCGGCCTGGGCGAAAACCAGGCATTCGAGCAGGGAGTTGCTGGCCATGCGGTTGGCACCGTGCAGCCCGGTAAAGGCGGTCTCGCCGATCGCATAGAGCCCGTCCAGATCGGTTTTACCATGCAGATCGGTCATGATACCGCCACAGGTGTAGTGGGCGGCCGGAACCACCGGAATGGGCCCCCGGGTCAGATCGTAACCGAACTCCAGACAGCGTTGATACACCGTCGGGAAGTGCTGGCGAATAAATTCGGCCGGTTTGTGGCTGATGTCCAGATAGACGCAGTCGGCGCCCAGGCGTTTCATTTCATGGTCGATGGCGCGGGCGACGATGTCGCGTGGCGCCAGTTCTGCGCGGCTGTCGAATTTTTCCATAAAGCTGCTGCCGTCAGGCAGTTTCAGTTTGCCGCCTTCACCGCGAACGGCCTCGGTGATCAGAAACGACTTGGCGTGGGGATGGTACAGACAGGTCGGGTGAAACTGGTTGAACTCCATGTTGGCCACCCGGCACCCGGCGCGCCAGGCCATGGCGATACCGTCGCCGGTCGAGGTATCGGGGTTGCTGGTGTAGAGATAGACCTTGCTGGCGCCGCCAGTGGCCAGTACGGTCTGGCCGGCGCGAAAGACCCGGACCCTGTCGTCGGCACGATCCAGCACATAGGCACCCAGGCAGCGATTGTGATCCAGCCCCAGCTTGGCGCCGCTGATCAAATCCACCGCGATATGGTTCTCATAGAGGCTGATATTGGGGTGCCGGCGGACCTCGTTTTCCAGGGTGGTCTCGATCGCCTTGCCGGTGGCATCGGTGGCATGAATGACGCGGCGGTGGGAGTGGCCGCCCTCGCGGGTCAGATGGTATTCGCCCGGTTGCTCGTCGTCGCGGGTGAAGGCGAGCCCCTTGTCGATCAACCAGCGGATGTTTTCCGCGCCGTGCCGGACGGTAAACCGGACCACCTCTTCGTCGCAGAGCCCGGCACCGGCCTGCAGGGTGTCCTCGATATGGGATTCCAGGCTGTCATCGGGACCGAGCACCGCGGCGACCCCGCCCTGGGCATAGAGGGTCGAGCCTTCCTTTAATACCCCTTTTGAAATCAATGAGATAGAGTAATCGTCGGCCAGTCGCAGGGCCAGGCTGAGGCCGGCGGCTCCGCCACCGATAACTAGAACGTCTGTTGATATCTGCATGAATATTATCGGGCCTGGCTCTGGGTATTCGGGTTGATTTGCCGAAGTATTTCTTCTCACGGCAGGATAAGATTAGAATTGTACGGATTACGGCGTGAATTGTCACAATTCCCGCGGTATCCGGAATATAACCAGAAAACCGGCGGCCAGGCGAACTCTCCGATACGATTGCGGTCAATATAGCAGGTATTCGGGTGACTGGCCCATTTTTAGGGGGAAGTGGCCCGAATGGGCGGGAAGACAACGGATCAATTGCTTGTCGAGCGTGTACAGGCCGGGGACAAGAAAGCTTTCGACATTCTGGTGATGAAATATCAACAGCGGGTCATGAAAGTGCTGTCCCGCTATGTCCGCAATCAGGCGGAGCTGGAGGATCTGGCGCAGGAAACCTTCATCAAGGCGTATCGTGCGCTGCCACGGTTTCGGGGAGACAGTGCCTTTTATACCTGGTTGTATCGCATTGCCATCAATACCGCCAAGAACTTTCTGGTCGCCCAGGACCGGCGCCCGCCGGCCGACGATATTGAGGCCAGCGACGCGGAACATTTTGAGGGTGAGTCGGGTCTTAAAGAGTATGCAACCCCGGAAAAGGAGGCCCTTAAAGACGAAATTCAGCAGGTTATTATGCAAACTATCGACGATCTGCCGGATGACCTGAAAACCGCCATTACCCTGCGTGAACTCGAGGGAATGAGCTATGAAGAAATAGCCGAGGCAATGGATTGTCCGATTGGGACTGTCAGGTCACGAATTTTTCGTGCCCGTGAGGCAGTGGACAAAAGACTGAAGCCGTTACTCAGTTAATTTGTGTGTGGTGATGCTATGAGCAACAACAGTGATGAAAAATTATCAGCATTGATGGATGATGAATTTCATTCGGACGTTCTTGAATCTCTCAAACAGGATAGCGAAGCTCGGGCCCGTTGGGCACGCTATCACTTGATCCGGGATGTGCTCTCCGGACACAGTGAGACGCTTCCCTCCCCGGGATTTGTCGAGCGTGTCAGCGCGGCGCTGGGCGATGAGCCGACGGTCCTGCGTCCGGTTCGCCGGAAACTTGCCCATGGCGTCCGCCAGGTGGCCGGTCTGGCGATTGCCGCCACGGTCGCCACGGTGGCGGTTTTGACGGTTCAGCAAAGCGATGTGACAGGTACGTCGGGATCACAATCTATTGCCAGTGCAGAGAAGGCCACCGAGGAATACCGTAATGTCAGCGGCAATCCCTCGGCAGCCTCGCCCATCGACAGCGAGGTGCAGTCCAAGCTCAGCAATTACCTGATCAATCATAACGAATATTCCATCTCTTCCAGAATGCAGGGCATGCTGCCGTATATGCGGATTGTCAGCGTGACCCCTTCGGAGCGTACCGTTACTCGTGCCGATGATAAATAAACTGGCCTCGACCCTGTTTGGGTCCGTCATTCTGCTGCAGGCCGCCTGGGCCTCGGAGATTGATGAGGTCCAGCCGTGGCTGGAAAAGATGCACCAGGCCGCGCACATGCTCAATTATGAAGGGACCTTTGTTTACGGCCAGCAGGATCAGTTGAGTTCAATTCGGATTATTCATAGCGTCACAGAAGCCGGTGAACGTGAACGGCTGGTCTCCATGGATGGATCGGGTCGTGAAGTGTTGCGTGACGGTGATCGGGTGACCTGTATCTATCCGGACAGCCAGTCGGTGATGGTGGAAAAAAGCCGGCCCAGGGCCAAATTTCCCCCGACCTTTCCGGTACAGGTGGGTGCATTGGACAACTTTTATCGTCTGTCACTGGCCGGCAAGGACAAGGTAGCCGGCGAACCGGCGCAAAAAATACTGATCCAGCCCCGCGACAATCTACGTTACGGCCACGCCCTGTGGGTGCATGAAAAAACCGGTCTGTTACTAAAGACCGAGTTGCTGAATGACAAGAACAAGCCGGTTGAACAGTTCATGTTCACCCAGATCATCTTCATGGACGAGATCCCCGAAGATGCACTGGAAGCGGATATTAACAAGGAAAACTTTACCTGGTATGAAGCGGAAGCGATTGAACAGCCGATCACGAGTGAACAGGAGACGCCCTGGCAGGTGACTTCGCTGCCGCCGGGCTTTGAACAGGACATGACCCGTATACACCAGATTCCCACCAGTATTATGCCGGTGGAACACCGGGTCTACTCCGATGGCCTGGCCTCGGTGTCGGTGTTTATCGAAAAAAATGATGACAAGGACGAAGACAAGCTGTTTGGCGGTTCCCATATGGGGGCGGTTAATGCTCATGGCCGAACATTGAATGGGTACCATGTCACGGTGGTTGGCGAAGTGCCGCAGGAAACCGTCAAAATGATCGGCGAGTCGGTGCATTACCGGGAATCACCATGATTGAGGAGACCGCCGTCGTGGTGAAGTGTGAGGGCGATCATGCCTGGGTGGAGACGCAGCGCAAGTCGTCCTGCGATCAATGCCAGGTAAAAAAAGGTTGTGGCACTTCGGTGTTGGCCCGGGTCGTCGGACAGAAAACCAGCCGGATGCGGGTATTGAACTCACTGCGGGTCCGCGAGGGAGAGTCCGTGATAATCGGCCTGCATGAATCGGCGATGTTGAGCGGTTCGCTGGCTGTTTATCTGGTGCCGCTGCTGAGTCTGCTGCTGTTTGCCATTACCGGCCAGGTGCTGGCCGGGCAGCTATTGATTCCGGCCGAGGAGCTGGTATCGATTGTATTTGCCATAATTGGTATGCTGGTGGCAATTGTCTGGCTGCGGTTGTTTACCCGGCGAATCGCCAATGACAGCCGCTATCAACCGCAAATTCTGCGTCGTCTGCCATCAGCCGATTTATCCGGTTCGAATATCGTACATTCATAAGCAAATCACTTTGCACAATCAGTCAAGAGGCATCAATGAAAGCTCGTATTGTTAATCTGTTGAGCATTTTTCTGATTCTGGGCTTTTTTGCCACGCCGTCCCAGGCTCTTATGGGCAGTAATGACAAACTGCCGGATTTCACCGAATTGGCGGAAAAAAACAGCCCGGCTGTCGTGAATATCAGCACAACCCAGAAGATCAGCCGTGAACACGGCATGCCGCCGGGCTTTAATGTTCCCGAGTTTCCCGAAGGTTCGCCGTTTGGTGATCTGTTCAAACATTTCTTTGGCGAAGAAGGTCCCCCCGGTGGTGGCGGCCAGCCGGAAGAATTCGAGAACCAGTCACTGGGTTCCGGTTTTATCATCAGCGACGACGGTTACATTGTTACTAACTACCATTTGGTCAAGGATGCCGAGGAAATTACCGTGCGGCTGAGCGATCGGCGCGAGTTAAAAGCCGAAATTATCGGCAGCGACAAGCGCAGCGATATGGCCTTGCTCAAGGTTGATGCGAAGGATTTACCGGTAGTGACGATCGGGAATTCGGAGAAGCTCAAGGTCGGCGAGTGGGCCATGGCCATCGGTTCACCGTTCGGTTTTGACCATTCGGTTTCCGTTGGCGTGATCAGTGCGATTAATCGTAATCTCCCCAGCGAAAATTATGTGCCGTTCATTCAGACCGACGTGGCGATTAACCCGGGGAATTCCGGCGGCCCGCTGTTCAACCTGGACGGCGAAGTGGTCGGGATCAATTCACAGATTTTAACCCGTTCCGGCGGCTTCATGGGCCTGTCGTTTGCAATCCCCATTGATGTGGCGATGGATGTGGTCGAGCAGCTCAAGTCCAAGGGCAAGGTCAGCCGCGGCTGGCTGGGCATCCTGATTCAGGACGTCAACCGTGAACTGGCCGAATCCTTTGGTATGAAAAAACCGATGGGTGCCGTGGTGCTGCGGGTGCTGCCCGACGGCCCGGCCGAGAAAGCCGGCCTCAAGGAAGGCGACGTGGTGGTCGAATTTGCCGGCAAGACGATTCATCGCCAGTCGGATCTGCCGCTGGCAGTCGCCGCTCATCCGGTCGGCAAGGAAGCGAAGGTCAAGATTATCCGCGAGGGCAAGACCCGCCATCTGACCGTGAAAATCGGTGAATTGCCGCCCGAAGAAGAGCTCGCCCAGACTTCTCCCGAACAGGCCCCGAGCCAGGGCGAGAGCGCGACCCTGGGTATGGTACTGCAGGATCTGACCCGCGAGCAGCGCAAAAAACTGGATATCGACGATAAACGTGGTGTGCTGGTCAAGGAGGTAGGCGAGGGACCGGCCGCCGAGGCGGAAGTCCGTCCGGGAGACGTGATCCTGATGGTCAACCATCAGAATATCACCAGCCGCAAGCAGTTCGAGAAACTGGTGAGTAATCTGCCCCGGGACAAGCTGCTGCCGATGCTGGTCCAGCGTGGCAAGGCGCCGCTGTTTATGACTATTCGGATCGAGGAATGAGCGGGCCGGTTCGCCTGACCCTGTATCTGCGCAGCGGCTGTCATTTGTGCCAGGCGATGCTGGCGCAGTTGGAGGAGGTACAGGGGCAATATCAGTTTGAGCTGGGGACAGTGGATATTGACGGCGATCCGGCGCTGGAAGCGGCCTACGGTGAGCTGGTGCCGGTGCTCAAACACGGCGAGAGGGAAATTTGCCATTATTTTCTTGAGCTTGACAAACTCCAGCAGTATTTCAGCCAGGCCTGAAATTGGTTACAATTCCGCGTTGCTATTAACAGGACTTCTGACGAATTCCTTCCCTGGAATTTGTCAGATCGCGGCGCTGTGGCGCCTGTCCGCAGTTTGCTCCATTTTTCAAATACGTATGTTTGAAAAATGTCCGGCCTTCCCTGGCCGGAAGGAAACGCTGAATTCAGCGCCTCCTTAATTATTTTGTGCAGACGCTCCGATTCAAAAAGGCGCAATTGTGCGCCTTTTTAGTATGACTCAAGGTGGAATGTGACCGACCTTTCCCAGATACGCAATTTTTCCATTATTGCCCATATCGATCACGGCAAATCCACCCTCGCGGACCGGATAATCCAGATGTGCGAGGGCCTGACCGAGCGCGAAATGAGCGAGCAGGTGCTCGATTCGATGGACCTCGAGCGCGAGCGCGGCATCACCATCAAGGCCCAGAGCGTCACCCTTAATTATCACGCCCAGGACGGCAAGACCTACTTGCTGAACTTCATCGATACACCGGGGCATGTGGATTTCTCCTACGAAGTCTCGCGCTCGCTGGCCGCCTGTGAAGGCGCGTTGCTGGTGGTCGATGCGTCCCAGGGGGTCGAGGCACAGAGCGTGGCCAACTGTTACACCGCCATCGAACAGGGGCTGGAGGTGCTGCCGATTCTCAACAAGATCGATCTGCCGGCGGCCGAGCCGGATCGGGTGATCCAGGAGATCGAGGAGATCATCGGCATCGAGGCCAAAACCGCCGCCCGGGTCTCGGCCAAAACCGGCGTGGGGATGAGCGAGCTGCTGGAGGAAATCGTGCACCTGATCCCGCCGCCCGAGGGGGATGTGGACGCGCCCCTGCAGGCGCTGATCATCGACTCCTGGTTCGATAATTATCTGGGGGTGGTCTCGCTGATCCGGGTCAAGCAGGGCACCCTGCGGCGCAAACAGAAGATCCGGATCATGGCGGCGGACCGTAATCATCAGGTGGATCGGGTGGGGATTTTCACCCCCAAAAAACGCGATACCGAACAACTGCACGCCGGCGAGGTCGGCTTCATGATCGCCGGGATCAAGGAGGTCGACGGCGCGCCGGTCGGCGATACCATCACCGACGCGGCCAATCCGGCCAGCGGGCCGCTACCCGGCTTCAAACCCATCCAGCCGCAGGTCTTCGCCGGGCTGTTTCCGGTGGAAGGGGATGATTACGAGGGGCTGCGCGAAGCACTGTCCAAGCTGAAACTGAATGATGCCGCGCTCTATTACGAACCGGAGACCTCCCAGGCGCTGGGCTTCGGTTTTCGTTGCGGTTTTCTGGGCATGTTGCACATGGAGATCGTGCAGGAGCGGCTGGAGCGTGAATACGGCCTGGATCTGATTACCACCGCGCCCTCCGTCGTTTATGAGGTGCTGACCCGGCATAACGAGCTGCTGAACATCGAGAACCCGTCCGAACTGCCCGAACCGAACGATATCGAGGAAATCCGCGAGCCGATTGTGCGCGCCTCGATTCTGGTTCCCCACGAACATGTCGGTAATGTGATTACCCTGTGTGCCGAAAAGCGTGGCGTGCAGAAAAAAATGCAATATCTCGGCAGTCAGATTCTGCTGGAATACGAGTTGCCGATGAACGAGATCGTGCTCGACTTTTTCGACCGGCTCAAATCGGTCAGTCGCGGCTATGCCTCGCTGGATTACGAACTCCTGCGATTTGAGACCGCCAATCTGGTCAAGCTGGATATCCTGATTAACGGGGAAAAAGTCGATGCCCTGTCGATCATCGTGCATCGCGATCAGGCCGAATACCGCGGCCGGGATCTGGCCGAACGCATGAAAGAGATCATCCCCCGGCAAATGTTTGAAGTGGCCATCCAGGCGGCTATCGGCTCCAAGATCATCGCCCGTACCACGGTCAAGGCATTGCGCAAGAACGTGACCGCAAAATGTTACGGTGGCGATGTTTCGCGCAAGCGCAAGCTACTGGAAAAACAAAAAGCCGGCAAACGGCGCATGAAACAGGTGGGCAAAGTGGAAATTCCGCAGGAAGCCTTTTTGGCAGTACTTAATGTAGGGAAGGAAAAATGACATTTGATTTTGAATTGTTGCTGGTACTGGCGACTGTCATCAGCGGGGTTATCTGGCTGGTCGATGCGCAGTATTTTGCCCCGCACCGGGAGCCGCTTCAAACCCAGGATGAAGCGGGCGAGGGCGAAACGAACGAGCCCTATCTTGTTGAATTTTCACGTTTTTTGTTCCCGGTGGTGCTGGTGGTGCTGGTGCTGCGCAGCTTTGTGGCCGAACCGTTCAAAATTCCCTCCGGCTCCATGCTGCCGACTCTGGAGGTGGGTGATTTCATTCTGGTCAATAAATTCGCCTACGGGATGCGTCTGCCGGTCGGGCACCAGCGTATTGTGAACCTGGACGATCCCGAGCGCGGTGACGTAATCGTCTTTCGTTACCCCGAGAATCCCGATATCGACTATATCAAGCGCGTCGTCGGTCTCCCGGGTGACGAGGTGGCTTACTATAACAAGACGCTCTATATTAATGGTGAGCCGGCACTGCAGAAGCCGATTGACGATTACAACGCGGAGTATTCCCTGGAGCTTCGGTATGAAGAGACACTGGGGGATGTGCGCCACCCCATTCTGGTCGACGCGGACTCATCGCCGCAGGACTTTGTTGTCACTGTCCCGAAAGGAAACTATTTTGTAATGGGAGACAATCGGGATAACAGCCGCGACAGCCGGGTCTGGGGCTTTGTTCCCGAGGAAAATCTGGTCGGTGAAGCCTTCTTGATCTGGATGAATTGGGATTGCACTTTCAGTGAAATGATCCGGCTGAACTGTCAAATGCCAAGCTGGGGTCGAATTGGCAGTATCATTGAATAATAACCGGGGATGAGGAACAGAATATGAAAAGTATAAGAGAACAAAAAGGTCTGGGTGCGATCGGCTGGCTGTCTGTGCTTGCGCTAATTGCAATTTGTGCCCTGCTTTTTCTTAAAATTGTTCCCACCTATATGAATTCGATGACAATCGGATCGATTCTGTCAGGTATGGAGGAAGATCCTGATATGGGTTCCAAATCACCTGGTGAGCTGAGCGTGATCCTGACAAAACGCCTCAATGTCAACTCAATAACAGATGTCGGACGGGATGAGGTCTATATAGAACGCGGCCCCAAAGGCACTGTTGTTGAGGTTGATTACGAAGTACGCAAAAAACTCGTTGGAAATATTGATGTTGTTATGAGTTTCAATAAACGTGCAGAAATCCCGCGATAATAATGCAAAACCCCGAAAAGCTCTGTCGTAAACTCGGGTATGAATTCAATCAGCCCGAGTTGTTGAAAATCGCGTTAACGCATCGCAGTTATGGTTCGCAGAACAACGAACGTATGGAGTTTCTCGGTGACGCGATTCTCGGTTATCTTGTCAGCACGGAGCTTTATCGACGTTTTCCACGGGCCAGCGAAGGTGAGTTAAGCCGGTTACGTGCCAGTCTGGTCAAAGGTGAAACACTGGCCTCAATTGCGACTGAACTGGAACTGGGTGATTATATGAACCTGGGTTCCGGTGAGCTGAAAAGCGGAGGGCATCGCCGACGCTCGATTCTGGCGGATGCTTTTGAAGCGATTATCGGGGCGGTCTATCTGGACAGCGGTATGGACACCGCCAGCCGTTTCGTGCATCGATTTTTCGATGAAAAATTCTCTCAGGTTGACCCCGGGACACTGAAAAAAGATCCCAAGACCCGTTTGCAGGAATACCTGCAGGCCCGGGGTGACGACCTACCCGAATACCAGGTTGTGGCGACGGAGGGCAGGGCGCATGAACAGCGATTCAAGGTCGAATGTACGATTGGTTCGTTTGACAGCAAGGTTGTGGGTGAAGGCACCAGCCGCCGAAAGGCCGAGCAGGCAGCGGCCGAGAAAATGTTACAGGTACTGACGGACTGATATGATAAATGATACTTATCGCTGCGGCTATGTGGCGCTGGTTGGGCGCCCCAATGTCGGCAAGTCCACGTTGATGAACCATCTGCTGGGACAAAAGCTCAGTATTACCTCACGCAAACCGCAAACCACCCGCCATCGTATAATCGGGATCAAAACCACGGAACAAGCCCAGATCGTTTATGTGGACACGCCCGGTATTCATCAGCAGGGCAAAAAGGCCATGAACCGGTTTATGAATCGTACTGCCAGTTCGGCGATTGATGACGTCCATGTTGTGGTATTTGTGGTTGAGGCATTGAAATGGACCGATGAAGACGAGATGGTCTTGTCTGCGTTAAAAGAGATCACAACCCCGATCATACTGGCGGTCAATAAAGTGGACCGCCTCAAACAAAAAGAAGAGTTGTTGCCGTATTTACAAACCCTGCACGAGAAGCTCAATTTTTCGGAAGTTGTGCCGATCTCGGCCAGGAGTGGAACCAACCTGCCGCAACTGGAGGCGGAGATTATCCGTTTCCTCGAAATTTCCGAACCGTATTATCCCGAGGATCAGCTGACCGATCGCAGCAGCCGCTTTCTGGCGGCGGAGATCGTGCGTGAAAAGCTGATGCGCAATCTCGGTCAGGAGCTGCCCTATGCCACGACCGTGGAGGTCGAGAAATTCGAGGAGCTGGAGCGACTGAACCGGATTCACGCACTAATCTGGGTGGAGCGGGATAATCAGAAGTCCATCGTCATCGGCGAGAAGGGAGAACGGTTGAAAAAAGTCGGCCAACAGGCGCGTCTGGATATGCAGAAGCTGTTCGACAAGAAAGTACATCTCGAGCTCTGGGTCAAGGTCAAGGCAGGCTGGTCGGATGACGAACGCGCACTTTCCAGCCTGGGTTATCGGGACGACCAGTGACCTCAAACTAGACAAAACCCATGCCGGTGGATCATCGTCAACAGTTGCAATACGGCTTTATCCTGCATAGCCGGCCGTATCGTGATACCAGCAGTCTGCTGGAGATCTTTACCCGCAACGCCGGCCGGGTCTCGCTGGTAGCCCGGGGGGTTCGCGGCAGTCGCTCGCGCAACAGCGCCCGCCTGGAAGCATTCGTTCCCCTGTTGTTTTCCTGGGCCGGCCGCGGCGAGTTGCGAACCATGACCGCCGTGGAATCCGCCGGCGGGACTTTTTCGCTGCCGGGCAGCCGCATTATCAGCGGGTTTTACATGAATGAACTGATTCTGCGATTGTTGCACCGCGACGATCCGCATCCGGAGCTGTTCGTCTGCTATGAGCATGCTTTACAGGCTCTGCTGAATGAATCCAACCCGCAGGAAGCGGTGTTGCGCCGGTATGAGCGGGAATTGCTGGATGAGTTGGGGTACGGTCTTCAGCTGATGCAAGATGCGCACAGTGGCGAACCGCTGCACGCCGACAGCCAATATTGTTATCATCCAGAGGAGGGACCGATACAGCAGCCGGATAGCCGGCAGGGTGATTATCCGTTGATCAGCGGCCGCACCCTGCTGGCGATACGCGATAACGATTATCAGGATCCACAAATATTGCGCGAAGCAAAGATCCTGATGCGGTTTTTGTTGAGCCAGCATCTCGACAACCGGCCGCTCAAATCCCGCGAGCTCTACTGGCAAAGCCGTGATTTATAAGTGACTAGTCACTAGCGACTAGTCACTGGAAACTGATTAAAACGAGGTAGCAATCCGTGTCTGGCATACCAACCAATGAGATCCTGCTGGGTGTGAATATCGATCACATCGCCACTCTGCGCCAGAGTCGGGGGACACTGTATCCCGAACCGATCCAGGCGGCACTGCTGGCCGAGCAGGCCGGCGCCGATTCCATTACCCTGCATCTGCGCGAGGATCGACGACACATTCAGGATCGCGACGTACAGATGTTACGCGACATTTTACAAACCCGGATGAATCTGGAGATGGCGGTTACCGATGAGATGCTGGCCATTGCCGAACAGCTGCAACCGGCGGACTGTTGTCTGGTGCCCGAGCGACGCGAGGAGCTGACCACCGAAGGCGGTCTGGACGTTAAAGGTCAGCGCCCGCGGCTTACCGATGCCTGCCGGCGACTGGCGGATGCGGGGGTGCGGGTGTCATTGTTTATCGACGCCGACCCCGGGCAGATCGCGGCGGCGGCCGAATGCGGTGCCCCGGTGATTGAAATTCACACCGGTCATTATGCCGATGCCGGCACAGCCGCTGCGCAAGAGCAGGAATTTGTGAAAATAGCCCGGGCGGTGGAGCTCGGTCTGGCCGCGGGCCTGCAGGTCAACGCCGGTCACGGTTTGCATTATCACAATGTCAGCCGGATCGCTGCGCTGCCGGGGATCCGCGAACTGAACATCGGTCATGCGATTGTCGCGCGCAGTGTCTTTACCGGCCTCGAAGCGGCGGTCCGGGAAATGAAGCAACTGATGGTGGCCGCCCGGGCCGGGTCTGTTCGGTGATTTCACCTTATTCCGGGTGTCGGTGAGCGCACCGGCCGGGGGCGCGGCACCCGGATTCATTCCGCCGCCCAGGGCCCCTCGGCCAGTTGCGGGCCCTGTTCCAGCAGGTTGTCGATCTCCGCGGACAGGCGGGCAAGGCAGGCCGTCAGCTCTGCCTCATTCTGTTGCTTGATACATTCCTCCATGGCCCGGGCCGCCTCGCGCAGGGCGGGCACCCCGCAATAGGCGGTCGAACCGTACAGTTTGTGAGCATGATTCCACATGGCCTCTGCCTGCCGCTCGGCAATGGCCTGTTGCAGTTGCTGCTGCAGGACGGGCAGATCGTCCAGGAGCATGCCAAACAGCTCCCTGGCCAGGGTCTCACTGCCCCCGGCCTGTTCGAGGGCCTGATCTTTGTCCAGAATCGCCCGGCTGCGGGCTGGTGATGCATTATGCGCCATATTGTCAGTGGCCCGGTTCGTCCCATTCCCGGATATACGGGATGGACAGTGTATTATCGGTGCTGGTATTGATTCTGGGCAAAATGGTAGCGGGTAATGAAAAGTCATGCCAGAACAAGGTAAACTGCCATAATGAATTACCCCACGATTGAAGCCTTTGTCGGCAATACCCCGCTGGTGCGTCTGCAACGTCTGCCCGGTGAGACCAGCAATACCCTGCTGGTCAAGCTGGAGGGCAATAACCCGGCCGGCTCGGTCAAGGATCGGCCGGCGCTGAGCATGATCCAGCATGCCGAACAGCGCGGTGAAATCCGCCCGGGGGAGACCCTGATCGAGGCGACCAGCGGCAATACCGGCATCGCCCTGGCCATGGCGGCGGCGATCAAGGGCTATCGGATGATCCTGATCATGCCCGAGAACATGAGCGTCGAGCGCCGCGCGGTCATGAAGGCCTTCGGCGCCGAGATCATTCTGGTCAGCGCCCAGGCGAGCATGGAAGGGGCCCGGGATCAGGCCGCGCAGATGGCCGCCGAGGGGCGGGGCAAGGTCCTGGATCAATTTTCCAACCCGGACAACCCGCTGGCCCATTACGAGACCACCGGTCCCGAGATCTGGCGCGATACCGGGGGGACGATCACCCACTTTGTCAGCGCCATGGGCACCACCGGCACCATCATGGGGGTCTCCCGTTATCTCAAGGAACAAAGCACGAGCGTGCAGATCGTCGGCGTGCAGCCCGCCGAGGGGGCGAAGATCCCGGGCATCCGGCGCTGGCCCGAGGCCTATCTGCCGGCTATATTCGAGGCCGCCCGGGTGGATCAGACCCTGGATGTCACCCAGCAGGCCGCCGAGGAGACCACCCGGGCGCTGGCCGCGCAGGAGGGGATCTTCTGTGGCATCTCCTCCGGCGGGGCGGTGGCCGCCGCCCTGCAATTGTCGCAACAGGTGGAGCAGGCCACCATCGTCTCGATCATCTGTGATCGGGGGGATCGCTATCTGTCCACCAACGTGTTTCCCGCCTGATCCGGTTGTCTCGCATGATGCTGTTCGACAAGCCATTGTTGCCGGTCAAGCGACAGACCGGCGCCTGTTAATTACGAAGTTTTTATGTCACGCAAACGCCGCGCCCTGCCGAGCGAACCGTTTATCGCCGCGATCGAAAGCATGACCCATGAAGGCAAGGGGGTTGCGCGGATCGCGGGCAAAACCGTCTTCATCGACGATGTCCTGCCCGGCGAAAAGGTGGAATTTGTCTATACCCGCAGCCGGCGCAACTATGACGAGGGCCGCCTGCATCAGGTGCTCGAGGCCTCCCCGGCACGCGTTGAACCGGCCTGTGCGCATTTCGGGCTCTGCGGCGGCTGCCGTTTGCAGCATGTATCGAGTGACGAGCAGATCCGTCTCAAGCAGCAGATCCTGCTGGAGGATCTGGCGCGAATCGGCCATGTGGAACCGGAGGCGGTATTGCCGCCGCTGAGCGGTCCGGTGTGGGGCTACCGCAACAAGGCCCGGCTCGGGGCCCGGTATGTGGATAAAAAAGAAAAAGTCCTGGTCGGGTTTCGCGAGCGGGGCAGTCATTTTCTGGCCCAACTGCAACAGTGCAGGATTTTAACGCCGCCGCTCGGCGATAAACTGGTGGAACTGGGCGAACTGATCGCCCGGCTCAGCTGTTACCGGCGCATTCCCCAGATTGAGGTGGCCGCCGATGACGAAAAGATCGCCCTGGTATTTCGCAACCTGGAGCCGTTGACCGGGGCGGACATCGCCTTGCTGAGTGACTATGGCAAAACGACCGGCTTTGTCATTTATCATCAACCCGAGGGGCCGGAGAGTATCACGCTGGTGTATCCGCAACAGGCGACACTGCGCTATTCGATCCCGCAGTTCGATGTCAGCCTCGAGTTTCAGCCGGGTGACTTTATCCAGGTCAACAGCGACATCAACCGGCGCATGATCAGCCAGGCCCTGCAATTGCTGGAACCGCAGGCCACGGATCGGATTCTGGAACTGTTTTGCGGCCTGGGTAACTTCTCCCTGCCGCTGGCGCGTCATGGCGGCGAGGTGGTGTCGGTCGAAGGTGAGGCGGGGTTGATTGACCGGGCGCGGGCCAATGCCGCATTGAACGGGATCGACAATGTCCGCTTTCATGTCGCCAACCTGTTCGAGCCGACGGATCACGAACCCTGGCTCAGGGGACAGCGGTATGACAAGATTCTGCTGGATCCGCCCCGCAGCGGCGCTGCCGAAATGGTGCCGTATCTGGCGGCCAGCGGGGCGCAGCGCATTGTGTATGTCTCCTGCAACCCCGCCACCCTGGCCCGGGATGCCGGCGAGCTGGTGAATCGATATGGCTATCGTTTACAGCAGGCCGGTATGATGGATATGTTCCCGCATACGGCGCACGTGGAATCCATGGCCCTGTTTACCAAAGGCTCCTGATGGCGACCGAGATTGAACGCAAATTCCTGATTGGTGATGATCGCTGGCGACAGCAGGCGGATGCAGGACAACGTATTGCGCAGGGTTATCTGATCGGCGCCCGGAATGCTTCGGTGCGTGTTCGCATCGAGGGCGATCAGGCCAACCTCAATATCAAAAGTGCCACGCTGGGGATTCATCGCCAGGAGTACGAATATCCCATCCCGCTGGAAGACGCTCGCGAGATGCTGGACAATCTGTGCGAAAAACCGGTTATCGAAAAAGTCCGCTACCATGTGCCGCATGCCGGCCATGTCTGGGAGATCGATGTTTTCGAGGGCGACAATGCCGGCCTGGTGGTGGCGGAAATCGAACTGGACAGCGAAGATGAAACATTTGAATATCCCGACTGGCTTGGCAAGGAGGTTTCCGATGATGTGCGTTATTACAACGTCAGCCTGGTCAAACATCCCTATAAGGATTGGCACTGATGCCTGAACAGCGGGAAATTAAAATCAGTGTGGCGCGTCAGGAACTCACAGTGCTCGCGCGGGACAAGTGTATCGCCACATTTTCGGTGGCGACCGCCAAAAACGGGGTCGGTGAGCGCAACGGCAGTGAACAGACCCCCCGCGGCCGGCATGTGATACGCGCCAAAATCGGTGCCGGGCAACCGGTCAATACCGTGTTTGTCGCACGGCGTCCTACCGGCGAGATCTATTCGCCGGCATTGCGCGAACAATACCCCGACCGCGACTGGATACTGACCCGGATTCTGTGGCTCAGCGGCCTGGAGCCGGGGGTCAACCGACTGGGCGCGGTGGATACCATGCGGCGCTATGTCTATATCCATGGCTGCCCCGAGGAGGACAAAATGGGGATCCCGAGTTCACACGGCTGCATCAAGATGCGCAACGACGATATTCTCACACTTTTTGATATGGTGCCGTATGGCACCCCGGTCCTGATAGACGAATAGGCGATTAACCATGTCTCTGGGTCCTGTCATGCTGGATATTGCCGGTACTGTCCTCTCGGAAGAAGACCGGGAGGTACTTCTGCATCCCCATGTCGGTGGCGTCATCCTGTTCACCCGCAACTTCGAGTCGATCGAACAACTGCAGCACCTGGTCCGCGAGATTCATGCACTGCGTGAACCCCGCCTGCTGGTCTCGGTGGATCACGAGGGCGGTCGCGTGCAGCGTTTTCGCGACGGCTTCAGTCATATTCCCCCGGCACGGCTGTTTGGCCAGATCTATGAGCAGGACCACCAGCGGGCCCGGGCTTTAACCCGGCAGGCCGGCTGGTTGATGGCGATAGAACTGCGGGCCCTGGAGATTGATTTCAGTTTCGCCCCGGTGCTGGATCTCGATTACGGGATCAGCGATGTCATTGGCGATCGTGCCTTCCATAGCAAACCGGACATCGTCGCCGAACTGGCCCATGCCTGGATGCAGGGCATGGCCGATGCCGGGATGGCCGCCACCGGCAAGCACTTCCCCGGACACGGTGCGGTCGCGGCGGACTCCCACAAAGCCGTGCCGGTAGACAGCCGCGATTATCACGACATCTATAACCAGGATATTCTGCCGTTTCGCCGCATGATCGGTTACGGGCTCAGTGCCATCATGCCGGCGCACATCATTTATGACCAGGTGGATCAACTGCCGGCCGGCTTCTCTTCCATCTGGCTGAAACAAGTCCTGCGCGAGCGACTGCGGTTTCAGGGTGTGATTTTCAGTGACGATCTGGATATGGAAGGGGCCAGTGTCGCCGGCGAACAGTACAGCGACCGGGCCGGATCGGCACTGCAGGCTGGCTGTGATATGGTCCTGGTTTGCAATAATCGCGCTGCGGCAGTCGAGGTGCTGGAAGCGCTGGGCGATTATGACGATCCGGTAGCGCACCTGCGACTGGTGCGTATGCACGGCAAGGGAGAGGTGGATCGGCAACAACTGCACGCCGGGAGCCAGTGGCGTCAGATAAATGCGCAGTTGGATAAATACAGCGCCAATCCGTCTCTGGCGTTTGATTTCTAGCGACCGGCATATAAGGACAAGACATGCTTGAACAGATTACCAGCTATGTCGATCAACTGTTGCGTGGCAACTGGTGGATATTGCACAGTTTTATCATTATTTTCGCCACGCTGTTGCTGGATTTTATCCAGAAACGGGTTTTGAAACGTCTGGAAAAACGGTTTCAGAAAACAGACAGTATCTGGGATAACTCCCTGGTCAATTCCATTCGCCATCCGGTGACCCTGTTTATCTGGATCCTCGGTATTTCGCTTTTGATGGCGGTGTTTGATCTCGAAGCCGACCGTGCGGTACGCGAGGTCGGCGCGATTATTGCCATTGCCTGGGCCCTGCTGCGTTTTGTGGATCAAATGGAGAAAAACATTCTCCAGCGCAAGGATATGGAAGGCAAGCCGCTTGATAAAACCACGGCCGACGCTGTCACCCAACTGCTGAAAGCATCGGTGCTTATCACCGCCGCGCTGGTGATGCTGCAGACACTTGGCGTCAACATCTCGGCGATTCTGGCCTTTGGTGGCATCGGCGGGATTGCGATTGGTTTTGCGGCCAAGGACATGCTCGCTAACTTCTTTGGGGCCATGATGATCTATTTCGACCGGCCTTTTGCTCTCGGTGACTGGGTCCGTTCACCGGATCGGGATATTGAAGGGACGGTAGAGAAGATCGGTTGGCGGCTTACGGTTATCCGCTCCTTCGATAAACGGCCCATCTACGTGCCCAACGCGTTATTTTCCAGTATCGTGGTACAGAATCCCTCGCGCATGTTCAATCGCCGGATCTTCGAAACCATCGGGGTGCGCTATTCGGATATTGCTGTATTGCCGAAGATTATTGATGATGTCAAGGCCATGCTGCAGTCACACCCGGAAATCGATCAGGAACAGACCCTGATAGTCAACTTCAACGGCTTCGGTGCCTCGTCGCTCGATTTTTTCGTGTACACCTTCACCAAAACGGTTAAATGGACCGAGTTTCATGAAGTCAAACAGGATGTGCTGTTCAGGATCAGTGATATCATTACCGGACACGGCGCCGAGATTGCCTTCCCGACCCGTACGTTGCATATGCCGGATCTGAGCGAAGATGCAGCTTTACCACAACCTCCGACATCACAAGCATGAATATCGAAACGATTAATAAAACCTTGAGTGAAGCCGATTGCCTGTATGATCAAACACAGGTCGAGGCTGCACTGGACAAGATGGCCGCGGCAATGAGCAGCGTGCTGAAAAACAGCGATCCGCTGGTTCTGTGCGTGCTGACCGGCGCGATCATTCCGGCCGGTCATTTACTGACCCGACTGAACTTTCCCATGCAGATCGACTACATCCATGCCACACGCTACGCCGGCGGCACCCGTGGCGGGGACCTGAACTGGCAGGTGCGGCCCAGCCATCCGTTGTCAGGGCGGAACATTCTGATCATTGACGACATCCTGGACGAGGGGGTTACCCTGGCCGCGATCATGGAACATTGCCGTGAAGAGGGTGCCAGCGAAGTCTACAGTGCGGTACTGGTGGAAAAAATGCATGAGCGCAAAAACGGCCTGCAGGCGGACTTTGTCGGTCTGCGGACCGAAGACCGCTACCTGTTCGGTTACGGGATGGATTACAAGGGTTACCTGCGCAACGCGCCGGGTATCTATGCAGTCAAAGGATTATAATATGTCAAAAGTGGCAATAATCGGCGGCACCGGGCTGACCAGCCTGCAGAATTTACAGATCAGCGGCCGCGAAATCATGCACACGCCTTATGGCGAGCCATCCAGTACACTGGTGCGCGGCAAGCTGGGTGATAATGATGTGCTTTTTCTTCCGCGTCACGGTTCGGGGCATACCATTACCCCGCACCGAATCAACTATCGCGCCAATCTCTGGGCGCTCAAAGAGGCCGGTGCCGAGATGATTATTGCAATCAATGCGGTTGGCGGTATTCAGTCTCAATATCAACCCGGCTGTCTGGTTATTCCGGATCAGATCATTGATTACACCTGGGGACGTCACAATACCTTTTTCGACGAGGGAGACAATCCGGTGGTGCATGTCGATTTTACCTGGCCCTATTGTGAAACGTTGCGCCAGTCACTGTTACAGGCCGCCAGCCAGTCTGGCGTCGGCGTCATCGACGGGGGAACCTACGGCGCCACCCAGGGACCCCGGCTGGAAACCGCTGCCGAGATCAACAAACTCGAAACCAACGGCTGCAATATCGTCGGTATGACCGGTATGCCCGAAGCGGTGCTCGCCCGGGAACTGGAGGTCTGCTACGCGTCCATCGGCGTTGTCGCCAACCTGGCCGCGGGACGCCATGACGGTGAGATCACCATGGAAGAGATCGAACAACACCTGAAAGAGGGCATGACAAACGTCCGCACCCTGCTCGAACACGTGATCCCTTTACTCTAGGCTTGTTGATAAACGCAGAGTTCGCAGAGTCGCGGAGACGCAGAGAAAATAACAATTTTAAATTCT
>JBKGZJ010000013.1:0-26804 GCA_046545635.1 Thiohalophilus sp.
CTGGGCATGGCCTTCGGCTGGGCGATTCCCATGGCCTTTGCCGCCCAGGCAGGCGAAGTGCCGAAGGTGGCCTGGCTGCTGTTTGTGATCAATGTGGTCTGGTCGGTGGCCTACGACACCATGTATGCCATGGCCGATCGTGACGAAGATCTCAAGATCGGGGTCAAGTCCGCCGCTATTCTCTTTGGCGAGGCGGACCGTTTCATCATCGGCCTGTTGCAGGGGCTGATGTTCCTGGGCCTGGCCTTGCTGGGGCGGGAGCTGGCGCTGGGCGCTCCTTATTATATAGGGCTGGTGGTGGCGCTGGGACTGGCGGTGTATCAGCAATATCTGATCCGGGATCGGCGCCCCGCCGAGTGTTTCCGGGCCTTTCTCAATAACCACTGGCTGGGTGCCGCCGTCTTCGTCGGCCTGTTTCTGGCATATATATAGTGGGTAAATCGGGGGCAGGACGGGGATTCGCTGTAATATTGTCTACAATATCTATAAGCTACAGTAAGTTAAGTAGATTTATTGGAGTTTAATATTAAGAATACTTGCTAACTGGCCGATTCATTGAGGAGTCGGGTTCGCCGGCACGGAGGCCAGGTTCTGAAAAAGGGGGTGTTCCCTGTTCGGGTGGTTGAAAAAATCCAGCGCAGCGCCGGGCCTGGCCGGGGTGCATCTCTCTGATCGGGGCGTCGCCGTGGCGACAGTCCGTTATCAGGCAGAGCAGCCGGTGCTGAGTTATTGCGAGTTCGCGCCGGCCGGTAACGCCGAGCGCCCGCAGGTGCTGGCGCGGTTACTGGCCCAGGAGCCCCTGGCGGGGATGCGGGTCAGTACCCTGCTGAATGTCGGCGAGTTTGAACTGCAGCTGATCGAGGCGCCGGACGTGACCCCCGAGGAGTTGCGCGCGGCAGTGCGCTGGCGCATCAAGGATCGGCTCGATTTCCCGCTTGATGAGGCGGTGCTGGATGTCTTCCCCATCCCCGGCCAGCAGGAACGGGGCCGGCCCCCCATGGTGTATGTGGTGGCGGCGCGCCAGGCGCAGGTAAAGCGCTATATCGATGCGCTGGAGACTGCCGGGGGGGATCTCTGCTGTGTGGACATTCCCGAACTGGCGCAGCGCAATCTGGCGATTCGGCTGGCCGAGGATGCCCGCGGGGTGGCGATGTTGTCGCTGGGCCCGGATGCGGCGCTGCTGACCCTGACCTGCGGCGGCGTGTTGTACCTGGCCCGGGAAATCGATGTGGGCTATCGCGTCCTCGAGGGCGCACCGCCGGCGCGGGAGGGCAAGGCGGGTGCCTTGCAACTGGCGGAGAGCCTGTCACCGGACCAGCGGCGGGCGCTGGAAACCCTCGTGCTCGAGGTTCAGCGTTCGCTGGATTATTTTGAGAGTCATTTCGGCCTGGCACCGATCGGTCATCTGGTGATCGCACCGACGCCGAGGCCGATCCCCGCCGTGCTGGAGTATATGGGTGCCAATCTGGGCGCGGCGGTCAGGCAGCTGGAATTGGCCGATATTGTGGATCTGGAGCAGACCACGGATCGGATCCAGCAGGCCGAATGCCTGCTCGCCATCGGTGTGGCATTGCGGGGGCTCGAGGCATGAGCGTGCGCCAGCAGATCAATCTCTATCAGGACGTGTTCCGGGAACAGCGTGTCCCGGTGTCGGCCCGTCAGGTCAGTCTGTTACTGCTGGTGTTGATCGGGGTGCTGGGGCTGGTCTCTGCGGGATTGTACTGGCAACAGCAGGGACTGCAGGGGCAGCTTGTGACGCGCGAGCAGCAAAAGGCCGAGCTGGACGCCAGGTTGGTGGCAATGCGTGAACAATTTGAATCCCGCCAGGGCGATGAGTCGTTGCAACAGTCGGTTGATGCCCTGAACAAGGAGCTGGCAAGCAAGCAGCGGATCTTGCAGGCCCTGTCCGGCCAGCGTTTTGGCAACAGCGACGGGTTTGTCGGGCAATTGACCGGCCTGGCCCGCCAGCGCATCGAGGGCCTGTGGCTGACGGAACTGGTGATTCGCCGCGGCGGGACCCGGCTGGATATGCAGGGTCGCAGTCTGAAGCCCGAATATGTACCCAATTATCTGCAGAAGCTCTCCGCCGAATCGATCTTTGCCGGTACCGAATTTGAGAATCTGGCCATTCATCGAAACGCGGATCACCCAGGACAGCTGGATTTTCAGCTGCAGAGTAAAACCGCCCGGGGTGAGGGCGAATGACACAGCAACTGCAACAGTGGGCCAAACGGTTCAACGCCCTCAGCCAGCGCGAGCGGATCATTCTGGCGATTGCCGCGGTGGTGGTTATCGGTATTGTCTGGATGGAATTCATTTATCTGACCCAGGTGGAGGCCGGCAAAGCGCTCAGGAGCCGGATTCAGACCACGGAGTCCCGGATCTCGGCGCTGAATCAGCAAATAGCCACCTTCAGCGAAGAGGCTGAACGGGATCCCGATCGCGCCAACCGGCAGCGCCGGGAAAAACTGCGCCAGCAGCTGGCGCAGGTGGACGAACAGCTGCAGGAAAAAATGGCCGGACTGATCAGCCCGACCCAGATGGCGCGGGCACTGGAAGCGGTATTGACCCAGAAAACCGATCTCAAGCTGATTGGCGTGCGCAATCTGCCTATCCAGCCGTTACTGGAGCTACCGGTCAACGAGGACGGTCGACGTCCCGAGTCGGGCGTCTATCGTCATGCCATGCAGATTGAGTTCAGGGGCAGTTACCTCAGCACCCTGGACTATCTCAAGGCGTTGCAGGAGCTGGAGTGGGATTTTTACTGGGACAGTCTGCAATTGCAGGTGGAGTCTTACCCGGTTTCGAAAGTCACCATTACCGTGCATACGCTGAGTCTGAAAGAGGGGTGGATCGGTGTTTAACCGCACCCGAATAGTGCTGTTGTGCATTATGGCGGGGGCCGTGTTTCCCGTGGCCGCACAGCTGGATGATCCGACCCGGCCGCCGGGTCATCGTCTACCGGGAAGCAAGCAGTCCGCACCGAGCTGGTATGTAAATACGATCAAGATCAGCGAGCAGGAGCGGATCGCCATCGTCAACGGCCGGCGTGTCCAGGTGGGCGACAGTGTCGGTGGTGCCAGAGTACTGGATATCCAGCCCGGCTATGTGCGTTTGCGCTATCAACAGGAAGAGATCGCCATCCGTCTGGTACCGGGAACTATTCGTAAACAGTTTCGCTAAAACAGAGCAACCGTGTTGAGTCAAGTCATGAGAAAAGAACTGAAAACCATCTTCCTGGCCGGCCTGGTAATAAGCCTGTCCGCCTGCGCGGGCAATCAGACGCGCCCGCCGGCTACACTCGATTCCATCGACGAGGTCCTCAACGAAGCGGGCGCCGCACCTGACGAGCAGCGCGAGGAGACACCGGCGAGTATCAGTGAAGCGTTGATGCCCGAGTTCAGTCTGGCGTTACCCGACAGCACCGGGGTCGATACCGAGCCGCGTTTTGACATCAAGGTAAACCGGGCGGATGTGCGCCGCTTTTTTATGGAGCTGGTGGAGGGCACGCCGCACAACATGGTGATGCACCCCGAGGTGGAGGGGCGCATTACCCTGGATCTGAAAAACGTGACCGTCACGGAAGTGATGGAAGCGGTGCGCGATGTTTACGGTTACGATTATGAGCAGACCCGCAGCGGCTTCAAGGTGTTTCCCAATTCTATGACCTCGCGCATTTTCAAGCTCGACTACCTGGATATCAAACGCAAAGGCGTTTCCAATCTGCGAGTCAGTTCCGGGCAGGTCACCGAACAGGCTCCCGCCAGCAGACAGGGCCAGACCGGTGGATTGTCCGGCTCCGGCAACCTCGGAGGCAATATCAACCAGCCGGGCGGGCAACGCAGTAACCTCTCCGGCAGTTCCATCAATACCGAGTCCGAGTCCGACTTCTGGAAAGACATGAAAGAGGCGATCCAGACCATCGTCGGCAATAAAGAGGGTCGCAACGTGGTGGTTAATGCCCAGTCGGGCATCGTGGTCGTCAATGCCATGCCCAATGAATTGCGAGCAGTGGAGCGTTTTATCGACTCCACCCAGAATGTGGTGCAACGCCAGGTGATCCTGGAAGCGAAGATCATCGAAGTGGAACTTAACGACAGTTTTCAGACCGGCATTAACTGGTCGGCCCTGCACGACACCGCCAGCAACAGTTATCTGATCAACCAGACCGGTGGCGGCAGTGTCTTCGGCGGCTCGAACGATGCCGATACCTCCGGAAACTCCGGCAACCTCAATCCCGGCGATCTTGAACAGATCGATGGCTCCTCTGCCTCGGCCTTCGGCGGGGTCTTCTCCATGGCCCTGAATATTGGTAATGATTTTGCCGCGTTTATTGAATTGCTCAAGACCCAGGGGGATGTGCAGGTGCTTTCCAGTCCCAAGGTGTCGACGATCAATAATCAAAAAGCGGTGATCAAAGTCGGTGAAGACGAGTTCTTTATTACCGATGTGGCCTCCAATACCGACATTACCACCGGTACTTCGACCACCAGCAGCAACGTGGAGCTGACGCCGTTCTTTACCGGTGTGGCTTTGGATGTGATTCCCCAGATCAGCGATGACGGCAATATCATTTTGCATATTCATCCCTCGGTCAGCACCGTCACCGAAAAAACCAAAAATATCGGCGTCTCCTCGGCGACCAGCTTCAGCGTGCCGCTGGCGATCAGCACCATTCGTGAGTCGGACAGCATCATCCGCGCGCGCAGCGGCCAGGTGGTGGTGATCGGGGGGTTGATGCAGGACTCGGTCAGTGATGAGGACGCCTCGGTTCCGATGCTGGGTGATTTGCCCCTGATCGGAGGCCTGTTCCGCCATACCCGCGAAGTGACCCGCAAAAGCGAGCTGGTGATTCTGCTCAAACCCGTGCTGGTGGAAGGGGATCAAACCTGGTCGGACGCGGTCCGCTCCTCGCAGGATCGGATTAACAAAATGCGCAACCGACGCTAAACCGATCACGTGAGTGCGATAGCATGATGTATCTGCAACACTTTGGTCTTCGCGAAGCGCCTTTTTCGCTCACGCCGGATACGTCATATTTTTTCGCCTATGGCCATTACGCCGATGCATTGAACACTCTGCTGGTGGCGTTGCGCAGTGGCGAGGGGTTTATCAAGGTGGTCGGCGAAGTTGGCACCGGCAAAACCCTGTTGTGCCGCAAATTGCTCAATACCATGGACAAGGATTTTGTCACCGCCTATATTCCCAACCCGATGGTAACCCCCTCGGGACTGCAGGCCGGCCTGGCCACGGAGCTGGGCGTCACCCTGTCCAACCGGCCGTATGGCCTGTACCAGTTGCAGAAGCTGATCACCGATCGACTGATCGAGTTGACCGCTGAAGGCAAGAAAGTGGTGTTATGTCTTGACGAGGCACAGGCTATGCCGATCGACACCCTTGAGACCCTGCGCCTGTTGACCAACCTGGAAACGGAAAAGTACAAACTGCTGCAGGTAGTCCTGTTTGGGCAGCCGGAACTGGATGAACGGTTGAAGAGCCGGCAGGTGCGCCAGCTCAAGCAACGCATTACCTTTTCCTACCGGCTTGAGCCGATTGATCGCGATGGCCTGGATTCGTATGTCTCGCACCGACTGGTGGTCGCCGGCTATCAGGGCGGTGCCCTGTTTGAGCTTCAGGCGATGCGAACCTTATATAAATGCAGTCGGGGGATTCCGCGCCTGATTAATATCCTTTGCCACAAGGCGATGATGGCCGCTTATGGCCGGGGTGATACGACTGTCGGGCAACGACACATGCGCATGGCGGTCAGGGATACCGAAGATACCCAGCTGTCGAATCCGCCACGACGCTGGCCCTGGTGGCTGGCGGCCAGCGCCCTGGCGGCGGCTGCCCTGTTCTACTGGCAGGGTGACAAGATGCCGGGGGTCAGTTTATGAGTCTGATCAATCAAATGCTCAAGGATCTGGAGAATCGCCGTGCCGAATCGGTGGAATCACCGGACAGTCCGTTAAAAGGGGTGAATCGCTACAACGTTGCGCGCCGACGCCCTCCCTATCTGATCTATGCGTTGGGCGGTGCATTACTGATGCTGGCGGGACTGGTCGTGTTCCTGGGCCGGGCTTATCTGAGTCCGCCGGAGCGTGCCGGGGTTACCGCGCCGGTGGTGGCCACTGAGCTGGTTGCCACAGCAGAGGCGCAACAGACGCCGGGCAGTGATACGCCGGCAGTCAAAACGCCCCTGGCGAAGGTGGCGAAGCCGGATCCCGAGCCGGAGCCCGAACCGGAGCCCAGGCCGGAAGTCACCGCCGACGAAGCGTCGACACCGCCTGAACCTGTGAAGCAAGAGCGAGCTGCGTCGGCAATACGAAAACAACCTGCTACGACCGGGATGCAGACACGGCGGAATGGGCGTGAGGACGATGTTAGTAAACGTAGCCGGCCGATGAGTGATGAGCAGCGTGCCGAACTGGCCTATAAAAAAGGCTATCAATTGCTGGGTCGGGATCAGATGGACGCCGGTGAGCGTCAGTTGCGCGAGGCATTGGGGCACTACCGGCGCCATCACGGGGCACGGGAATTGCTGGCCAGTCTGTATATCAAAAGCGGGCGCTATGTGGAGGCCGGTAGCCTGTTAAAAGAGGGACTTGCGCTGGCACCGCAACATACTCTGTTTGCCAAGTTGTATGCCCGGGTATTGCTCAAGCAGGAAAAGCCGGACCAGGCGATCGCCGTACTGGAACGCCAGCCGCCGACACCGGGTGCGGACAGCGAATACTACGCGCTGCTGGCGGCGATCTATCAACAGACCGGTCAACACCTCAAGGCGGCAGCCAGTTACCGGGATGTGCTCAAGGTTGATCCCCGCCAGGGTAACTGGTGGATCGGTCTCGGGATATCCCTGGAGAAACTGGAAAAATACAATGAAGCACGTTCAGCGTATCAACGTGCCATAAACAGTACCAACCTGACACAAAACCTTAGAGAATATGTCGATAAACGGCTGGCCGCTCTGGCCGCGGCCGGGCACTGAAATTTCCTGACACTCTCGATTGTTGTCTGGTTCCGGCAGCAGGGCTGTTCTATAATTACAGACCACGCACCCCCTTGTCCTTGCTTGCCATGCTGAAAATCGGAACGCACATTGCCGGATTGCTACGCATCATCATGCTGCCGTTGCTTGCAACGGGTCCCGTTCTGGCCGAAGAGCAGGACAACGGTTACCTGCCCCGGTTCCACCTGCACATGGGGCGCAGTACCGGAGACTCATTGTTAGGCATCGATCACGCGGCACAACACAATATCCTGCGGCCGCGCCTGGACAGTTTTGATCCGGCGACGGAACCGACCCGATCGGGTCAGCCGCTGCAGCAATATGATGCACGACTGTTTTATCCGGTCAGCACCATTCACGGGATGTCGCTGGATCTCGGGCTCAACGTTAAATATCTCAATGCTGTGGGCCATTCTTCCCGGGTTGACGGGAGCAGGGTGATTCATAATTTCAATCAGGCCATCCCCATGTTCCATGCCACGGCGCTGTTTGATCTGCCTTTCGATGGTTTGTCCGCCTCGCTGGAGGGCAATCACCGGGACACTGAACAGACCCGTGCTTTCGACTACAAAGCCAAGCTCGAGTATAAATGGGAACGGGGTCTGGGACTTGAAGGTGGCTGGCAGCATCAGCAATACTCTCTGGACTACGGTCAGACCGATCCCGGTCTGGATTATGAGTCCAAAGGAATCTTCCTCGATCTGTTCCTGGACTTCTGATCTTTGCTCCCGGTGTCCTGCCGGGACCCGCACTCTTGTTATTCTCCGCGTTCTTTGCACCCAAACAACGGGCATAAACGCCTTTGCGTTAATTCAAACACCCTGAGTGATAGGGGGAGAGCCGGAAAAACCTGGAGCCGTCGCGTTGCTCCTTGATCCGGGCTGCTGAGTAAATGAACTGTTATTCGGAACGTTTATTTAGCGTTGAAAGTCGGCCCGCGCGACAGCGATTATGGTAATCCATTCGGCCCCGGCCCGGCGCAGGCACCGGGCCAGCTCGTTGACGGTGTGGCCGCTGGTGACCACATCATCAATGATCCCGATCGAACGACCGCGCAGATCGGCGTCGGTATAGAACGCCCGGCGCAGATTTTGCCGGCGCCGGGCCAGAGGCAACCGGCTCTGGGCGGCGGTGTGCCGCACACGATGGCAGCGCCGGGTGAGCAGCGGCAGCCCGGCATGCCGGGCGACAAAGCGGCCGATTTCCACTGCCTGGTTGTAGCCCCGCTCGCGCAGGCGCTGGCGATGGAGGGGAACCGGCAGCAGCGCATCGAGCGACTGCAGATGGGGGGCCGGCAGGGTCAGGCCCAGCAGGTCGCCGAGCAGACGGGCATGGGAGAGTTTTTGCTGGAACTTGAGGCCGGTAATAAGCTGATCGATGGGCGGGGCATAAATAAAGGGAATCAGGCTGTGGTGATAAAACGGCGGGCGTGCCAGGCAGCGCCCGCACAGCGTTTGCCCCGGGGGGACTGGCAGAGCACAGCGCCGGCAGGCGTGCCGATTGCGGGGCAAGACAGTCAGACAGTCCGGACACAGGGGCTGGTTCCGGGGCTGTGGGGTGTGACAGAGCCAGCAGAGCGGCCGAAAAAGGTCGAAGTTTAACCAGTTGTTCACTTTGCGCATCCTTGCGAGTTGACACTGACAGCAGGGTGGCTATCATGCGGTTCCCTGTCCCAGTCTAGCCGAGCGTGCGCCATCGTGGAATCCGACCACTCCCGTTCCAGCCATTTTTTCAGCGCTGACAGCTGTCGGCGGATGGCGCGGCTGTTCAATCTGGGCAATATTATCGCCGTGGCGCCCGGTCTGATCATGGCGCCGTGGATCCTGATCGGGGAGCCGCCCCACATGACCCTGATTTTCATGTTTATCCTGATGATCGTTCCGCCGATCCTGTGGTTCGGTGCCTCCATCGCCATCTATACCATCGCCCGCCATCATCCCAATGCACGAGTCGGCCATTACACCCAGCAGGCCGCGTACCGGTTTTACGGGGCCTTCGGCATCGTGATACCCGTGGGCACCTTTTACGGCACCCAGTGGCAGTTGTGGATCATTACCGGCGGCATAGTCGCGCTGATTCTGATCCCCTGGTCACTCTGGGATCTGCATCGCATTCAACAAGAACCCTGGCAAGACACGTACGGGGAAGGGGAACCGCAATGACACAAACCGCTACCGCCATCGACAATAACCTGCGTCACGACTGGCAGGTCGAGGAGATCGACGGCCTGTTCAACCTGCCGTTCAATGATCTGCTGTTTCATGCCCAGCAGCTGCATCGCCACTATTTCGACCCCAACCAGGTGCAGGTCAGCACCCTGCTGAGCATCAAGACCGGCAAGTGTCCGGAGGATTGCGGCTATTGCCCGCAGAGCATTCGCTACGATACCGGCCTGGAAGTCGAGCCGCTGATGCCGCTGGAGGAGGTGATTGAATCTGCCAAAGCAGCCAAAGCCAACGGCTCCAGCCGCTTTTGCATGGGGGCCGCGTGGCGCAGTCCCAGGGACCGCGATCTGGAGCCGGTCATCGAGATGGTCCAGGCGGTCAAGGATCTGGGCCTGGAGACCTGCCTGACCCTGGGCATGCTGACCGAGAGCCAGACCCGGCGACTCAAGGAAGCGGGACTCGATTATTACAACCATAATCTGGATACCTCCCCGGAATATTACGGCGAAGTCATTACCACCCGCACCTACCAGGATCGGCTTGACACCCTGGAGCATGTGCGTAATGCCGGGATGCATGTCTGCTGCGGCGGTATCCTCGGCATGGGCGAGAGTCGTTATGATCGGGTACGGCTGATGCAGCAACTGGCCAACCAGCCGCAACATCCCGAAAGCGTACCCATCAACATGCTGGTACGGGTGGAGGGGACGCCGCTGCAGGAAGCCGAGGATTTCGATCATATCGAGTTTATCCGCAGCATCGCCGTGGCACGGATCCTGATGCCGCAATCTTATGTGCGTCTGTCAGCCGGGCGTGAAGAGATGTCCGACGAAATGCAGGCGCTCTGTTTTCTGGCCGGAGCCAACTCGGTCTTCTACGGCGAGAAACTGCTGACCACCCCCAACCCCGGCGTCGATCACGACAGCCAACTGTTCGACAAACTCGGCATCCAGGCCATCTAAGAGGGACCGGTTGATTAACGCGGAGGACGCAGAGGCGCAGAGGCGCAGAGAAACTATTTATTACTATCTGAGTCTGGCACTAAGTGAGGCGCTCCGAATGCCCGATCATTTTGTTCAAAAGATTGCTTCGCTCGCAATGATTGCAAATAGTGGTGTCATTGCGAGAAACAACGTGACGAAGCAACCTCTCTGTCCTGGTATTCGGAACACTTATTTGGCTTGAGAGCCTCGTTCGAAAACTCAATAAGCCTTAATAAGTTTATTACTCCGCGTCTCTGCGCCTCTGCGTCCTCCGCGTTATTTTCCAGTGAAGTTGAAAAATGATTGACACATCGAAATTACAGCAGTCTCTGGAGGCGCGCCGGGCGCGGCGGTTGTATCGTTCGCGCCAGGTGCTGGAGGGGCCGCAGGGGCCGCGGGTGGTGATCGAGGGGCGCGAGTATCTGAACTTCTGCAGCAACGATTATCTGGGCCTGGCCAACCATCCTGAAGTCGTACAGGCGTTCAAACGCGGTGTCGATGCGTTTGGCGTCGGCAGCGGGGCGGCGCATCTGGTAAGCGGCCATGCCCGGCCCCATCATCAACTGGAAGAGGAGCTGGCCGGGTTTGTTGGCCGGCCTCGGGCGTTGTTGTTTTCCACCGGTTATATGGCCAACCTCGGGGTGGCCAGCGCCCTGCTCGGACGCAAGGATGCAATATTCGAGGATCGAATTAATCACGCTTCGCTGATCGATGCGGCACAGTTGTCCGGTGCCCGGTTGCAACGTTACCGGCATGCCGACACGGCACAGCTGCAGCAGTTGGTTGAAAACAACAGCTCGCCGGGCAAGCTGATCGCGACCGACGGCGTGTTCAGCATGGACGGGGATCTGGCGCCGTTGTCCGCACTGGCACAAGTGGCGCAGCAGTGTGCTGCCTGGCTGATGGTGGATGATGCCCACGGCCTGGGGGTGATCGGTGCAACCGGCCGGGGTTCCCTGGAACAGTACGGCCAGGGCATGACGGAGGTACCGATTCTGGTCGGCACACTCGGCAAGGGCTTCGGGACGTTCGGGGCCTTTGTCGCCGGCGAGGAGGCGCTGATCGAAACCCTGATCCAGCAGGCACGCAGTTATATCTATACCACGGCGTTGCCACCGGCGGTGGCCGAGGCCACACGGGCAAGTTTGCAACTGGTGCAGCGGGAGAATTGGCGGCGGGAGAAGTTACAGTCTTTGATCGCCCGGTTTCGCTCGGGTGGTGCGCAACTGGGTCTGCAACTGGGCGAATCATCCACCCCGATCCAGCCGTGGATCATCGGCGACACCGAACAGGCTGTGCTGCTCAGCGAAAAGCTGAAACAACAGGGGATTCTGATCAGTGCCATTCGCCCGCCCACGGTCCCGCAGGGGACCGCGCGCCTGCGGATTACCCTTTCGGCCGCCCACGAGGCGGCGGACGTGGACCACCTGCTGGGTGTGATCGCCGGAGTGCTATAGACCATGGTCGAAGCCGCGCCGTTGCATGTGAGGAGAATCGGCGAGGGGCCGGATCTGGTGTTGCTGCACGGCTGGGGAATGCACAGCGGCATCTGGCATGATCTGAGAGAACCGTTACAGCAAGAATATCGCCTGCATCTGGTGGATCTGCCGGGTCATGGCAGGAGTCAGCATGCCAGTGATGATTTTAATCTTGAGCAGCTGGCCGAGATGATCTGGCAAAGCGTATCGCCGCAATTACAGGGACCGGCCATCTGGCTGGGCTGGTCGCTGGGTGGCATGGCGGCACTCCAGATCGCCTTGCAGCACCCTGATCAGATCCGTGCCCTGGTGCTGGTGGCCAGTACAGCACGTTTCAGTCAGGCCGCTGACTGGCCGCATGCGATGCCGGCGTCGTTACTTGATACTTTTGCGGAACAGCTGGCCGAAGATTTTCAACCTACACTGCAGCGTTTTCTGGCTCTACAGGTCAAAGGCAGTGATGATGCCAGAGCGGCGCTGCGCAGGCTGCGTCAGCGGGTCCTGGACAATGCCGGGGTGAATGTTTCGGCGCTGCAAAGCGGGTTGGCCATATTGAAACAGGCCGATTTGCGCCATCGGTTGCATGAAATCCGGCATCTGCCGGTGCTGATGGTCTTCGGCGAGCATGACATGCTGGTGCCGTTGCCGACAGCAGAGGCATTGGCAGAATATTTTAATGACAGTCCGCAGGTGGTAATCGACGGCGCGGGCCATGCACCGTTTGTCTCGCAACCAGAATTATTTATTCAACAGGTGACAAGCTATCTACATGCAACACAATGATGCACAGATAATCGACAAACGTCAGGCCCGGGGCGCGTTTGATCGCGCCGCGGGTAGTTATGATCAGGCCGCCGTATTACAACGCGAGGTGGCCGATCGTATTCTTGAGCGCCTGGATTACATCAAGCATGTGCCACAACGGCTGCTGGATGTCGGTTGCGGGACCGGGTATACCCTGCAACCCCTCGCTCGACGTTATCCCGGCAGTGAGATCTGGGCCATGGATGTCTCGCTCAATATGCTGGGGGAGGCGCGGCGCAAACCGACGTTGTGGCAAAAATTTCGGAGTCGTTTTCGCTATGTAGCCGGTGATGCCGAGCAACTACCGATGGCGGATGCCAGTGTGGACATGATCTTTTCCAGTCTGGCGGTGCAGTGGTGTGTGGATCTGGATCGAACTTTTGCCGAAATGCGCCGGGTTCTCAAGCCGGACGGTTTGCTGATGTTCAGTACTTTCGGTCCTGATACGCTCAGGGAACTGCGCCACTGTTTTGAATCTGTCGATGATTATTCACATACCAATCAGTTTATCGATATGCATGACATCGGCGATGCCTTGTTACGTAGCGGATTCAGCGATCCGGTCATGGATATGGAAATGCTGACGGTCACTTATGATGATGTCATATCGATTATGCGCGATCTTAAACAGATCGGTGCACATAACGTCACCTGGGGACGCGCCCGTGGCCTGACAGGCAAGCGGCGTATGCAGGCGGTGAGCGAAGCATATGAGCAATTTCGTCAGGAGCAACGCCTGCCGGTCTCTTATGAAGTGCTGTACGGGCACGCCTGGACAATGGAGAATGCCGAACAGGGTTGTGCGGTCCCTCGATCGGTTAATGTGTCCTTTGATGGCGGCCGAACATGACTGAGGCGGCATTTCCCGGTGTCTTTGTGACCGGCACCGATACGGAGATCGGCAAAACCGTTTGCAGTTGTCTGTTGATCAAGGCCTTGCAGCAACGTGGCCTGCGCGTGGCCGGCATGAAGCCGGTAGCCAGTGGCGGCCGGTATCAACAGGGTCGGCTGGTCAATGACGATGCCCTGCAATTACAGCAACAGAGCGGATTGAACACGGCTTATGAGCTGGTCAACCCGTATGTCTTTGAGCCAGCGATTGCCCCCCATCTGGCCGCCCGGGAGGCCGGGGAGGTCATCCGCCCGGAATCGATTCAACAGGCGTTTTCCCGATTAAAAGCCGATGCCGATCAGATTGTGGTCGAGGGCGTGGGTGGCTGGCGGGTGCCGTTGGCGGAAGATTTTTCCGTGTCCGATCTGCCGCATTTACTAAATCTGCCTGTGGTACTGGTGATCGGGATGCGTCTGGGCTGTCTTAATCATGCACTGTTAACGATAGAAAGTATTGAACAAACCGGTAGTAAACTGCTGGGCTGGATGGCCAATTACCTCGATCCCGGTTTTGACGCAAAACAGGGGAATCTCAAAACTCTTGAATCCCGCCTTGATGCGCCCTGTCTGGCGCAGATCCCCTACCATGCTGAACCATTTACGCCGTCTCAACAGCGAGAACTGGCTGCAAGCATTAATATAAGCTGGTTGTAATATTCTGAAATAATGAAAGTGCTTGGCGAAATAGCTGGTGATCGATAAGGTTATTAACGCGGTGAGCCAGGCCGGGGCTATCGATAAAAGCGATAGCTCACATAAATATTATAAAATACCAGTTAAGAGATAAGCATATAAGCAATTACTTTTATATTTGTATGTTATAAGCCTATTCTATCTTTTTTATTGCGTGACCCAGTCCGCCTGATTACCATGCACGAGTGCCTGAACGCAGGACGCGTCGTGGCCGTTAAAAATAAGAACACCCGCGAGCGTATTGACTCACATCTCACCTCTCGAGACAGAAAATAGCGGGCAGACAATAACGATAAGAATAATATAAAAAGAATTACTTTTGCGCGTCAGTTTTTACTTCAAACAGGTTTGTAGAGCGACGGGCTTTTAAAATCATAATCAAAAATCAGTAAATCCCAACCGGAAGAGGTAGAGGTATGTCGGCAAATACGATAACGAGAAAGCTCCGAAGCTTCCTATATGCTGTTTTACTGTTGGGGTCGGGCAGCGCGTTCGCGGAATATAAACTGAATATGCCCGAGACGGTTACGATCGTCGGTGAGGAAATATTCGGTCTGCATATGCTGGTGCTCTGGATTGTTACTATCGTCGGTATCGGCGTTTTCGGGGTGATCATCTATTCGCTGTTCAAGCACCGCAAATCTAAAGGTGCAGTGGCATCCCAGTTCCATGAGAGCACGGCCGTGGAGGTTATCTGGACGATTATTCCTCTGGTGATTCTGGTGCTGATTGCAATTCCGGCTACCAAGACGCTACTCAAGATTGAAGATACAGGCAATGCCGATGTGACCGTCAAGGCAACCGGTTGGCAATGGAAGTGGGAGTATGAGTACCTGGACGAAGGCGTGAGCTTCTTCAGTAATCTTGATGAGGCCAGCAACGACGCCCGGAAGAAAGGTTCGGGTGTTAATGTACGAACAGTTGAAAACTATCTGCTCGATGTCGACAAGCCAATTGTGGTTCCGGTGAACAAGAAAGTCCGCATTCTGACCACGTCCAATGACGTTATCCATGCCTGGTGGGTTCCGGATCTGGGCGTCAAACGCGATGCGATTCCGGGGTATATCAATGAAAGCTGGTTCAAAGCCACCGAAACCGGCACTTATCGTGGCCAGTGTGCCGAGTTGTGCGGCAGGGACCATGGCTTTATGCCGATCGTGGTCAAGGTGGTTGCCGAGAACGAATACCGGGACTGGCTTGCCGAACAAAAAGAAGCTGCCGCAGCCGCCAGTGCCGATAGCGATCGTGAGTGGAGCGAGGATGAGCTGTTAAGCCGTGGGGAAGAGGTTTACAAAGCCAACTGTGCCTCCTGCCATCAGGCTGATGGCGAGGGCGTTCCGGGAACCTTCCCGGCGCTGGCAGACGGTGCAATCACCACCGGGCCGGCCGCAGCTCACATCAGCGTTGTTTTAAATGGTGTGAGCGGCACTTCGATGCAGGCCTTTGGTTCACAGCTCAACGATGCTGACCTGGCCGCGGTCATTACTTACGAACGTAAAAGCTGGGGCAATGACGCCAGCGTTGTGCAACCGTCAGACGTTAAGGCAGCACGCTAAGGCGTAGTGGAGGAGATAAGAATGAGTACAGTAGCTGCGACACACGAGCACCACCACCCGACGGGTATTACGCGTTGGCTGTTTACCACCAACCATAAAGATATCGGGACCCTGTATCTGTGGTTTGCCTTCATCATGTTCCTGCTGGGCGGTGCCATGGCAATGGTCATTCGTGCCGAGCTGTTTCAGCCGGGTATGCAGATTGTGGATCCGGATTTCTTTAACCAGATGACCACCATGCACGGCCTGATCATGGTCTTCGGTGCGGTCATGCCGGCTTTTGTTGGTCTGGCCAACTGGCAGATTCCGCTGATGATCGGTGCGCCGGATATGGCGCTGCCGCGCATGAACAACTGGTCCTTCTGGATCCTGCCGTTCGCCGGTACCATGCTGGTCAGTACCCTGTTCATGGAGGGTGGCGGTCCCAACTTCGGCTGGACCTTCTATGCGCCACTGTCCACCACCTTCGGACCGGACAGTACCGACTTCTTCATCTTTGCCATCCATCTGCTGGGCTTCTCGTCCATCATGGGCGCGATCAACATCATTGCGACCATATTGAACATGCGTGCGCCGGGTATGACTCTGATGAAGATGCCGCTGTTTGTCTGGACCTGGCTGATCACCGCCTTCCTGCTGATCGCGGTGATGCCGGTACTGGCCGGGGCTGTGACCATGATGCTGACCGACCGTAACTTCGGCACCAGCTTCTTTGATGCCGCCGGCGGCGGGGATCCGGTTCTGTTCCAGCATGTGTTCTGGTTCTTCGGGCATCCCGAGGTGTATATCATGATCCTGCCGGCCTTCGGCGTGGTTTCGCAGATTATTCCGACCTTCGCGCGCAAGCCGCTGTTCGGTTATGCCTCGATGGTCTATGCGACCGCGGCGATTGCGTTCCTCTCGTTCATCGTCTGGGCGCATCATATGTTTACTGTCGGGATGCCGGTCGCAGGTGAGCTGTACTTTATGTATGCCACCGTCATGATCGCCGTGCCCACCGCGGTCAAGGTATTCAACTGGACCGCGACCATGTGGAAAGGCTCTATGACCTTTGAAGCGCCGATGTTGTGGGCGATTGCCTTTGTCTTCCTGTTTACCATCGGCGGCTTTACCGGCCTGATGCTGGGCGTTGCCCCGGCCGACTTCCAGTACCACGACACCTATTTCGTGGTGGCGCATTTCCACTATGTGCTGGTTACCGGCGCGGTCTTCGCCATTATCGCCGGCGTCTATTACTGGCTGCCCAAGTGGACCGGGAATATGTATAGCGAGTCGCTGGCCAGGTGGCACTTCTGGCTGTCGGCAATCTCGGTCAACGTGCTGTTCTTCCCGATGCACTTTGTCGGACTGGCTGGTATGCCGCGCCGGATCCCGGACTATTCACCGATGTTCGCCGAGTTCAACATGATGGCCTCGCTAGGCGGCTTCGTCTTCGGTGCCAGTCAGCTGTTGTTCCTGTACATCATCATCAGGACCATCCGTGGTGGTGAGAAGGCTACCAACAAGGTCTGGGAAGGTGCCGAAGGTCTGGAATGGACGGTCCCGTCACCGGCGCCGTACCATACCTTTGAAACACCGCCGCAGGTCAAATAAGCCATACGGGAAGGTCCTCGGGGCCTTCCCGGTTGGCCGGAATAGACAAAGATGAGTGAAGTGACTAAACGAAATCGCCTGAAACTGACCATTACTGTCCTGGTGCTGATTGCAGTCGGATTCTATATCGCTGTTTTTGCCAAATACTGGTAGCGGGCCATGGAAGATAAGGAAAAAACCGGAATTTCACATGGCAAGGTGGTCAGAAAACTGACCGTGGTGGTGTTTGCGATGTTCGGTTTTGGGTTCGCGCTGGTGCCGATGTACAACCTGGTCTGTGATGCCTTTGGCCTCAACGGCCGTTTTTTGTCAATCCAGGATGGAAGCTATGATGCGGCTGAAGGTACAACCAGAGGCACTAATATGGCGGCAAGAACGGATTCGGACCGGACAGTAACAGTGCAATTCACCACGACACTCAATCAAAATATAGCCTGGGAATTCAAGACAATGACCCAGAGTATGAAGCTTCATCCCGGTGAGATTAAACAGGTAAAGTTTTACGCCAAAAACAAAACTGACAAGACAGTCATTGCCCAGGCCGTGCCCAGCCTGGCACCGTCACAAGCAGTAAAATATTTCACCAAAATGGAGTGTTTCTGTTTTAACCAACAAATATTCAAGCCGGGGGAGGCGAAGGAAATGCCATTGGTGTTTGTGGTTGATCCGGATCTGCCACAAAACGTCAATACGATTACTCTCGGCTATACATTTTTTGATACTGAAAAAAACACCAGGTTGGAAGATAGCAGTGCGCCCGTTGTGGCAGTTACCGAAGACAGCCAGGTTTAACTGAATTAATTAATAACAATTACCACTATAAGCATAAAAGAGGGGTAGCCATGTCACACGCACAAGGTAGTTATTATTTGCCTGAACCGAGCCATTGGCCGATTGTGGGCTCAATCGGCCTGTTCACCCTGCTGGCCGGTTTCGCGGGGTGGCTGCACGGAGGCAGCAGTCTGTGGATGATCGCCGGCGCGATTATTGTCATCGTGATGATGTTCGGCTGGTTCGGCAAGGTTATTTCTGAAAGTGAGTCCGGACAGTATAACGCGCAGGTTGATACTTCGTTTCGCATGGGTATGGCCTGGTTTATCTTCTCGGAAGTCATGTTCTTTGCCGCATTCTTCGGGGCTTTGTTTTATGTGCGACAATGGGCTTTACCCTGGCTGGATGGTGCAGGCAACAATGCCATGACCGGCGAGTTGTTGTGGCCCGATTTCCAGGCGGCCTGGCCTTTGTTGGATGTCCCGAACCAGGAAGAATTTGACAGGCCCAGGGAAGTTGTCGGAGCGTGGGGCATCCCGTTTTATAATACGATTATCCTGCTGACCTCCGGACTGACCGTCACCTGGGCACACTGGGGATTGAAAAAAAACAATCGTACCCAGCTGATTCTGGGGTTGTTTCTGACAGTCGCGCTGGGTGTTTTGTTTGTTGCGTTACAGGCCTGGGAGTACGGTCACGCCTACACCGATCTGAACCTGAAGCTGTCATCCGGTATCTACGGCTCGACTTTCTTCATGCTGACCGGTTTTCACGGATTGCACGTCACAATCGGTGCTATCATGTTGCTGGTGATGCTGTTGCGGGCCATCAAGGGCCACTTTACCGCCAAGCATCACTTTGCTTTTGAGGCCGCGGCCTGGTACTGGCATTTTGTCGATGTCGTCTGGCTCGGTCTGTTTATCTTCGTATACTGGCTATAAACGATACACCGTGGCTATGGAAGGCGCCGCGATCGCGGCGCCTTTTTTTTGCTCAGAAGTCTGGTCTGTTAAATACGTGTTCCGGATATCCGTGTGGCAGTACCGATTAAGGCCAGAATGACCGCGCGTTCGGTATGCCTGTTTAGCGGCGTCATAGAGTGCAGTTAGAAGCGGTGAAAAAAATCATAATAGCGTTATATGAGCGCGTGTGGTGAAATAAGCCCAAGTGAATAGCCGATCATTATGAAGATCAACAATCCGATGGACAGGGCGATCCGAATAGTTAATGCCTTGACGGTACGGGTAGAGTCCTGATTGCCTCTGAGCATGGAGAACAGAGCAGTGGCCAGGCTGAGCAAAATCAGCACCAGAACTATGACGATGACTGCCTTGAAAAGCATGGTTACCTCCGGAAGCTGGTGAGTAAAGTATACCCAAATTGCCGCGACAGGCATATGGACAGAGGCTGAGAAATGCAATTCGGCAACCGCGAATTTCGTCCCCGCCTGTGGCCGACTGTTGCAACACTCATACTGTTGCCAATTTTGCTACGGCTGGGGTTCTGGCAACTGGATCGCGCGGAGGAAAAACGCGAGATTCAGCAGCGTTATACCGAGCAACAGGCACGTCCGGCGGTAGAGCTGTCTCTGCTTGATCCGACGGATGAGATAGAATATCGGCGCGCCACGGTTAGTGGACATTTTGCGGCCGAGCGCCAGATTTTGCTGGATAATCAGATCCATCAAAAACGGGCCGGTTACCATGTTATTACGCCGCTGCGGATTGAAGATAGCCAGCAATATATTCTTGTCAATCGCGGCTGGGTGGATGGCCGGCTTCAGCGCGATACGTTGCCGGAATTCGAGACGCCGGAGAAAACCGTTACCCTGACAGGCCAGCTGAAAATGCCGGGAGGCATTGGTCTGAAACTCGGTGACCGGAGTTATACTGATACGGACTGGCCGCGGGTGGTGCAATGGCTGGATATTGAGGAACTGGAAAAAGAGACAGGCTATAAACTGTACCCCTATATATTGCAACTGGATGAGAATGAACCACACGGATTTGTCAGGGAATGGAAAATTGTCAGCAGTGAACCTGAGCAAAGTACAAGTTATGCGGTGCAGTGGTTCACCCTGGCGCTGGCCCTGATTTTAATATACATATTTGTCAACACTAGAAAGATTAACCATGCAAAACATGAACATAAGTAAAGAGCAGCGTGATAAGGGTCGGCGGGATTTTTTATTACTGGTCGCTGTTTTCTTTCTGCCGATTATTATTGTCCTGGTGTTGTATTTTAATCTGGATAAATTCGATTTAGGCGGAGACCGTAATCATGGCGAGCTGATTCAGCCGCCGCGGCAGTTAGACGATGTTGTGCTCACCGATATACAGGGCAAACCGTTCCGCTTTTCGGAGGTGCGTGATAAATGGCTCATGATTCATTTCGGTGGAGCAGGATGTGACCAGGCGTGCAGGGACGAATTATACCTGATGCGGCAGATACGGTTGTCCCAGGGGAGTGACCGACAGCGAATTGTGCGGATCCATATTTCTACAGAGGGTGAACCCAAAGAAAGCCTGCGCGGTATATTGGCGGACCATCCGGATCTGAAGGTGGTGTATGCTGATACTTCCACTTTGCAGAAAGTTACCGGTCAGTTCCAACATGATGTTGGTGCCGGACCGGCGGTTCAGGACATGTATCTGGCCGATCCCCGCGGTTTTCTGATGATGAGTTATCCCGAGGATTACGAGCCTAAAGGTATGATCAAGGATCTGGAAAGGTTGTTGAAGTTTGCGCGGTCAGGATAAGTAAAATGACAAAAGAAACCCTGTTTGCCCGATTGGCGTTGATAGCAACCGTTCTGGCGTTTTGTGTTGTGGTTCTCGGGGCTTTTGTGCGGCTTTCTGACGCCGGCCTCGGGTGCCCCGACTGGCCGGGCTGCTACGGACACCTTGGCGTGCCGAAATCCGAACAGGATGTCCAGGTGGCTAACACATTGTATCCGGACCGCCCTGTTGAGGCGGGCAAAGCCTGGAAGGAGATGGTTCACCGCTATTTTGCGGGTGTGCTCGGCCTGCTGGTATTTACCCTGGCCTTTATCGCCTGGCGCAATCGCAGAAACCCGAAACAGGCCCTCAAATTACCGTTGTTCCTGAGTGTTCTGATTATATTTCAGGCATTGCTGGGAATGTGGACCGTGACGATCAAGCTCAAGCCCGTGATCGTGATGCTGCACCTGATGGGGGGAATGGCAACGCTTTCCTTGTTGTGGTGGGTGGCCCTGCGGCACCTCAATCTGTTTTCCCGGCTCCGCGTGGGTATCCAGGATAGCCAATTGAAGAAACTGGCTCTGATCGGTTTGCTGGTGGTGGTGGTCCAGATCATGCTGGGGGGCTGGACCAGCGCCAACTATGCCGCTCTGCACTGTACCGACTTTCCCACCTGTCAGGGCAAGTGGTGGCCGCAGACCGATTTTGGCGAGGCCTTTACCTTGTGGCACGGTATCGGGCCTGATTACGAGGGTGGCATCATGAGCAATACTGCCCGCGTCACGGTGCACTTTACCCATCGCCTTGGGGCGTTAATCACCTTCCTGTATCTCGGGGTACTGGGTGTGATGCTGTTGCTGGGACGTCTCGGCGAAAATCTGCCCTCGATGGGTTTGACCTTGTTAGGCGTATTGTTACTTCAGGTGAGTCTGGGGATCGCCAACGTCCTGTTATCCCTGCCGCTGGGTGTGGCGGTGGCGCATAACGGCGTGGGTGCGTTATTGTTACTGACCCTGGTAACCCTGAACCACCTGGCATTCAAGCCGTGGAGAACGTAATGGGGGAGACGGTCAAACAGTCTGAAGTTCGCCCGGAAATTTTCCGGTTGTGGTGTGACTACTATACCCTGTGCAAGCCCAAGGTTGTGGCACTGATCGTATTTACCGCCATTGTCGGCATGTTTTTGTCCGTGCCGGGAATGGTGCCGTGGCAGCCACTGATCTTCGGCACCCTGGGGATCGGTCTGGCCGCGGCCTCGGCGGCGGCGATTAACCAGATTGTGGATCAGAAGATCGACGCCGAGATGCAACGGACCTCGAAGCGTCCCTTGCCGGCCGGCACCATTACCAGCAAACAGGCGTTATTGTTTTCCGCCCTGCTGGGAATAGCCTCGATGGTGATCCTGGTTTATCTGGTCAATCCGCTGACCGCCGTGCTGACCCTGTTGTCCCTGATCGGTTACGCCTTTATTTATACCATGTATCTGAAACGGGCCACGCCGCAGAACATCGTCATCGGCGGCGCCGCCGGTGCCGCGCCCCCGGTACTGGGCTGGACCGCGGTGACCGGGCAGATCCACCCCGACAGTCTGTTGTTATTCCTGATTATCTATACCTGGACACCACCCCATTTCTGGGCACTGGCCATCCACAAACGGGAGGAATACGCCAAGGTGGATGTGCCGATGTTGCCGGTGACCCACGGGGTGCAGTTCACCCGCCTGCATGTCCTGCTGTATACCATTATTATGTTCGGCATCACCCTGTTGCCGTTTGCCACCCGGATGAGCGGCTGGCTCTATTTTATCGGCGCGATTATCCTGGGCGGGATTTTCCTCTACTATGCAATCCGCATGCAGTCGGACAAGGATCCGAAAATCGCGATCAAGACATTTGGTTATTCCATCGTGTATTTGATGGGCCTGTTCGCACTGCTGCTGGTCGATCACTATGTCCCGTTGTTACTCCTGCTGCTGACATAAACCCTTATAATTATAAGTGTAAGGACCGGCGTAAATCTTCTCTTATCCGGTCCTTGATGACACAGATGTCTATACTTGCGGGGTTATCCGGAGTTGCCTGTTCGTTTACAGATACTTTACAATATTAGGATATCTTTATATTCCCGAGGGGTTTTCTCAGGTTTCCTGTGCTGGTGCAGGATGCGGGATCTCACTCTTTAAATCTGTATTCACCTGATTCAACCAAGAACCAAGAGGCGTTATATGGCCCATTCAACTGCGCAGGCTGCGGAGCAATATAACTACGATATTGTCCGCAAGTTCACCATCATGACGATCGTCTGGGGTGTGCTGGGAATGTTCGCAGGCTTGTATATTGCATCCGAACTTGCCTGGCCCTTTTTGAACTTCGATATTCCGGAAATCACCTTTGGTCGTTTGCGCCCGGTACATACCACGTTGGTCATTTTCGGTTTTGGCGGCAGCGCGCTGTTTGCAACCTCCTATTACGTGGTGCAGCGGACCTGCCAGGTACGCCTTTATAATGATGGGCTGGCCAACCTGACTTTCTGGGGCTGGCAGGCCTCGATCGCGCTGGCGGCCATCTCCTATATGATGGGCTACACCCAGGCACGGGAATATGCCGAAATGGTCTGGCCGATTGACCTGTTGATCGCCGTGACCTGGGTCGCCTACTTCTGGATTTATGTGCAGACCCTGCGCCGCCGCAGTCAGCCGCACATTTATGTGGCCAACTGGTTCTTTATCGCCTTTATACTGGCCACGGCTCTGTTACATATTTTCAATAATATGGCCGTGCCGGTCAGCATGTTCAGCCTGGAATCTTACAGTCTGCATGCGGGCGTGCAGGACGCCATGACCCAGTGGTGGTATGGCCATAACGCGGTTGGCTTCTTCCTGACCGCGGCCTTCCTGGGCATGATGTACTACTTCGTGCCCAAGCAGGCCGGGCGTCCAGTCTATTCCTATCGTCTGTCTATTATCCATTTCTGGGCGCTGATCTTCCTGTATATGTGGGTCGGGACCCACCATCTGCACTGGACCGCCATTCCGGACTGGACCTCGACGCTGGCCGCAACGTTCTCCATTTTGCTGCTGATGCCGTCCTGGGGTGGCATGATCAACGGGATCATGACCCTGTCAGGCGCCTGGGACAAACTGCGCACCGACCCGATCATTCGCTTTTTGATCGTCGCCCTGTCGTTTTATGGCATGTCGACCTTCGAAGGCCCGCTGATGTCATTGAAGAGCGTGAATGCCCTGTCGCATTACACCGACTGGACCATCGGCCACGTGCACTCCGGTGCGCTGGGCTGGGTGGCTATGATCACCTTCGGTTCCCTGTATCACCTGATCCCGCGTCTGTGGGAAACCAAAATGTACAGCGAACGATTGATCTACCTGCACTTCTGGCTGGCGACGATCGGTATCGTGCTCTATATCAGCGCCATGTGGGTCGCCGGTATTGGCCAGGGCCTGCTGCTGCGCGCCTTTGATGAATATGGCAACCTGGCCTACACCTTTGTGGAATCCGTTGCCTTCCTGCATCAGCCTTATGTATTCCGGGCCATTGGTGGCGCATTCTTCGTCACTGGTATGTTCCTGATGGCATTCAATGTCTATATGACCATCCGCAAGGCAAGTCGTGAAAGGGCTGAACTGGAAGCCAAGCTGGCCACGAAAATGGCCAGGGCCTAAAGAACAACAGGATTAGAGAAGAGCAATGAAACACGAAACTATAGAAACCAATGCCGGTTGGCTTATCGTTCTGACTCTCATCGTCATCAGTATCGGCGGTCTGGTCGAAATCGTCCCGCTATACATGATCGACGACACCGTGGAAGAGGTGAAAGTTGCCGGCAAGGAGACCGTTCGCCCCTACACGCCACTGGAACTGCGCGGTCGCGATCTGTATACGCAGGAAGGGTGTTACACCTGTCATTCGCAGATGGTGCGCCCGTTCCGTGACGAGGCATTGCGCTATGGGCACTACTCCCTGGCCGCCGAATCGAAATTCGACCATCCTTTCCAGTGGGGTTCCAAGCGGACCGGGCCGGATCTGGCGCGCGTTGGTAACAAGTACTCCAACGAATGGCATGTCCAGCATCTCGTTGCCCCGCGTTCGGTGGTACCCGAATCCATTATGCCCAACTATCCCTGGCTGCTGGAAAACAGGCTGAACTACAAGGATGTGGCCGATCGCATGCGGGCGCTGAAAGTGGTGGGTGTACCGTATTCGGAGACCGAGGCAGAGTACGAGGACAACGTCGAACGTTTCGGAGAGGACGTCGCCAAACAGCTGGATATCAATGCTGCCACGGAAAACCTTGTTGCCCAGGCCAACCAGGGTAATTACGACGGGAACCCGATGGTTGTCACTGAAATGGATGCACTTGTGGCCTATTTGCAGGTACTTGGCACCATGGTTGACTTCAGTGAGTTCGAAGACGGTCACTTTGTGCAGTTCCGTTAAAGGTAATCTGACCTGATATGTATGACTGGATAGAATCGATGGTGCATTCCGGGAACGCAAAAACGTTCCTGTTGCTGCTGTTCTTTATTACATTTGTGGGGATCCTTTTGTATGTCTTCACAAACCGCAAACGCAGTCGCCGTCTCGAGTCATACAAGAATATTCCGTTTGAAGATGATGACGTAGGCCATCGCAAGGATACAGACAATGAGTAAAGATAAAAGCCAGAAGACAGTACAGACAACCGGTCATGCCTGGGACGGTGATCTGCAGGAGTTTAACAATCCGCTTCCGAACTGGTGGCTGTGGGCGTTTTACGCTACGGTTGTGTTTTCAATTATTTACTGGATTCTTTATCCCACATTGCCCATTGGTGACGATTATACCAAGGGCGTGATGAACGATATCAGCTATACCACAGAAGACGGTAAGACTGTTACCACGCATTGGAATACGCGTGCCCTGTTTGAAAAAGAAATGCAGGAAGCCCGCGAGGCCCAGGCCAAGTACGTTGAGCAGTTGAGCGAGGCGTCATACCAGGAGATTAAGGACGATCCCGAGCAGAGCGGATTTGCTTTCTCCATGGCCAAGGTACTGTTCGCGGATAACTGTGCCGCCTGTCACCAGAGCGGGGGGAATGGTGTAATGGGTAAATACCCGAATCTGATCGACGATGCCTGGCTGTGGGGCGGCTCGTTTGAACAGATCGAACAAACCATACGTGAAGGTCGTGAGGGTAACATGCCGGACTTCAAGGGACAGTTATCCTCGCAGGAGATAGGTGATGTTTCCGCCTATGTACTGAGCCTGTCCGGTCATGAGATGGAGGAAGATGAAATTTCCCGTGGTGAACAGATTTTTACTGCCGAGTGCGCCGTTTGTCATGGTGAAGACGCTAAAGGCAAGACCGCGATGGGATCGGCGAATCTGACCGACAGCATCTGGACGATAGTGGATATACCCGGTGCAGGCAGCAACGAGGCGAAAAAAGAGGCCGTAATGAAGCTGGTACGTGATGGTGTCTCGCGGGAAATGCCGGCCTGGAAGGAGCGCCTGTCGGATACCGAGATCAAGATATTGACTTTTTATGTGCATGAGATGGGTGGCGGAAATTAGGAAGGCTGCCCGACTCAAAAACAATAAAACAGAATCGGTGGGAGGGCGCGTTTGCGAGAGGCGAACGTCCCTCCCTTTGTTTATTTGGCATTGTCCGTGGATGTCTGAGACTAAATTGAAACAGGAATGACACAACCCGCTTACCAGGCCCGTATTCCAATCTATCCGCGTTCGGTCAAAGGGCGCTTTCGCACGATTAAATACGCGATACTGACACTGGCCTATGGCGTCTATTTTCTGTTGCCCTGGTTGCGCTGGGCGCGCGAAAACGCACCGGATCAGGCCGTGTTGTTTGATCTCGCCGGGCGCCGATTCTACCTGTTCGATCTGGTCGTCTATGCCCAGGATATCTTCTGGCTGGCCGGGTTGCTGGTGATATTCGCCCTGTTGCTGTTTTTTGTCACCGGTGTTGCCGGGCGCGTATTCTGCGGCTATTTCTGTTTTCAGACCCTGTGGACGGATGTTTTTATTCTGATCGAGCGGCTGGTACAGGGCGATCGCAACGCCCGGATCAAACTCGCCAAAGCGCCGTGGGGCGCGGCCAAATTTTTTAAACTGGGACTGACGC
>JBKGZJ010000014.1:0-26533 GCA_046545635.1 Thiohalophilus sp.
TTTCACAGCGGATCGGCGCCGGCGGTTTTTTCGCTGTCCGCAGTGCGAGCTGATCAGCGCCGATCCGGCGACCCACCTGTCACCACAGGAGGAAAAGGCTAATTACGATCTGCATCGCAACGACCCGGCCGATTCCCGTTACCGGGCGTTTTTGAATCAACTGGTCGAACCGCTGTTGCAACGCCTGCATCCCGCGATGGAAGGCCTGGATTACGGCTGCGGGCCGGGGCCGACCCTCAGCGGCATGCTGCGTGAGGCCGGGATGGTGATGCACGACTACGATCCCCTCTATGCGCCGGATACGGCGCTGCTGGATCGCCAGTACGATTTTGTCACCTGCACCGAGGTGGTGGAGCATTTTTGCGATCCGGGCACGGCCTGGCCGCAACTGGTCGAACGGGTGCGCCCGGGCGGCTGGCTCGGGATCATGACCTGGCTGGTGCCGGATCCCGGACCGGAAGCCTTTCGCCGCTGGGGCTACAAGGGGGAACCGACCCATGTCAGTTTTTACCGGCCGGCGACCTTCGAGTGGCTGGGACGGACGCTCGGGTTCGGGGTCGAATTTGTGGACACCCGGGTGATCCTGATGCACAAACCGGCCGGCTGATGTGGTAACATTCTTGGCCTGACGAACGACAAAGGGCCGCGGGCCCTTTTTGTTTTTTGCAGGCCATTTCAGTTCAATGGCAGCTTGTGCCGGTCCCCCCGCGACGACAAGCCGTGAACCCGGTCAGGCCCGGAAGGGAGCAGCCGTAGCGGTGGACTCGGGCGCCGGGGTGTGGCTGGTACGAGCTGTCACCCTATTTCAGTGACGAGGTACGAGGGACGAGTGACGAGGAAAAGCGCACCGTACCTCGGCCCTGTTCATGTTGTAGCGCCTGCGGCGCGGTATACCGCGCAACTGGCAAGCCCAATCGCGGCGCAGCCGCTCGCGATCCATCAGGCAAGCCTTTGATCTTCCTCGTCACTCGTACCTCGTCCCTCGGCCCTGTTTTTCGATTGATGCACCGCCCGTCCGGGACAGGTAGAATGACCTTCTTGTGAAGCTTCAGGCGAATTCCGGAAAATCATGAGCTACCAGGTATTGGCACGTAAATGGCGGCCGCGTACGTTTGAGACGCTGGTGGGGCAGGAGCATGTCTCGCGGGCGCTGATCAATGCGCTGGATAACGACCGCGTGCATCATGCCTTCCTGTTTACCGGGACGCGCGGGGTGGGCAAGACCACGATTGCGCGGATTTTCGCCAAGTCGCTCAACTGTGAGCAGGGCGTCAGTTCGCAGCCCTGCGGGGTGTGCAGCGCCTGTACCGAGATCGACGAAGGCCGCTTCGTGGATCTGCTGGAGGTGGACGCCGCCTCGCGCACCAAGGTGGAAGACACTCGCGATTTGCTGGACAACGTGCAGTACGCACCGACCCGCGGGCGCTACAAGGTGTACCTGATCGACGAGGTGCACATGCTGACCAATCACAGTTTCAATGCGCTGCTCAAGACCCTGGAAGAGCCGCCGCCGCACGTCAAATTCCTGCTTGCCACCACCGATCCGCAAAAACTGCCGGTCACCATTTTATCCCGCTGTCTGCAGTTCAATCTGCGCCGCCTGCCGGGGGAGTTGATCCTGAGTTACCTGGAAAGCGTCTTGCAGGACGAGGGTGTCGAGTTTGAAACCCCCGCGCTGCAGCAACTGGCGCGCGCCGCCGACGGCAGCATGCGTGATGCGCTGAGTGTGCTGGATCAGGCCATTGCCTACGGCGGGGGGACGGTGCGCGAGGCGGATGTGCGCGCCATGCTCGGCAAGCTCGATCAACAGCCGGTCACCGCGCTGCTCGATGCCCTGGCCGACGGCGACGGCCAGAAAGTACTGGCTATTGTCGAACAGGCGATGGATATTATTCCCGATTACACTGAAGTGCTGGTCGAGCTGATCAACGTGTTGCATTCGCTGGCGCTGTTGCAGCAGTTGCCGGAGGCGTACCATGAAGGTATGGGTGATCAGCCAATGTTGCAGGCCCTGGCGCAAAAACTGAGCGCGGAGGATATTCAGCTCTATTACCAGATCGCGCTCAACGGGCGGCGTGATCTGCCCCTGGCGCCGGATCCACGCAGTGGCCTGGAGATGGTGTTGTTGCGCATGCTGGCGTTTCGCCCGCTGCCGGCGGACAGCGAGGGGACGCCCCCGGCAAAAAAGCCCGGGGCGGACGCGAACCGTCCGCGACCCGACAACGCACAAAGTGAACCGGCACCGGTCGCGGCTGTCGCCCCGCCGCTCGACACGGTGCCGCAACCCGCCCGGGACTGGCCGGCGATTGTCGCCGGCCTGTCGCTGGGCGGCGCGGTCAAGCAACTGGCCGCCCATTCGGTGCTGCTCAGCCATGAGGGTAACCGGATCAAACTGGCACTGGATCAGGGCGGTGCACCGTTGTATACCAAAGGGCGCGAAGCGCAGCTGCAACAACAGCTGAGTGACTATTTTGGTCAACCGGTTAAGCTGACCATTGAAGTGCGTCAGGTGGAAGGGGCCGAGACCCCGGCACGCCGCGAGGCGCGCGAACGTGACGAGCGGCAGAGCGCCGCGGTGGCGGCGATTGAAAACGACGCCAATGTGAAAAACCTGATTGAGACTTTCGATGCCCGGATCAATACGGGCAGCGTGGAACCGATCGATTAAAAGCGACAGCACGAGTTGAGGTAAATATTATGAAAGGCGGATTAGGCAATCTGATGAAGCAGGCCCAGCAGATGCAGGCCAACATGCAAAAGGCCCAGGAAGAGATGGCCAAGATCGAAGTCACCGGTCAGTCCGGCGGCGGCATGGTCAAGGTCACCATGACCTGCAAGCATGATGTCAGGCGCGTCGAGATCGACGATAGCCTGGTGGGCGATGACAAAGAGATGCTCGAAGATCTCGTTGCCGCGGCCATGAACGATGCCGTGCGCCAGGTGGAAAAAACCGTCCAGGAGAGGTTTTCCGGCATGACCGACGGCATGAATCTACCGGAAGGGTTCAAGCTGCCGTTCTGACTGCGAGACAGATAATGAAGTCCGCGAATGAACGCGAATTGGCGCAAAAAGTTTGAATTTCAGGTGAAAAATCGCGTATTTGCATTCATTTGCGTTTATTCGCGGACAAATTGTCTGTTCTTCAAGTTGAATGAGTTATTCGAGTACAGGCCCTCATGTCCTTTAGTCCCCTGATCAACCAGCTAATCGAGGCGCTGCGCTGTCTGCCCGGCGTGGGGCCGAAGTCGGCGCAACGCATGGCGTTTTATCTGCTGGATCGGGAGCGCGAGGGCGGACGCCATCTGGCGAACACGTTGCTGGAGGCCATCGACAAGGTCGGCCATTGTGAGCAGTGCCGCAATCTGAGCGAACAAATCCTCTGTCAGCTGTGCAGCAGTGAGCAACGGGATCGCAGTCTGTTGTGCGTGGTGGAAACACCGGCCGATGTGCACGCCATCGCCCAGGCGACCGACTACAAGGGACTGTTTTTCGTGCTCATGGGCCACCTGTCCCCGCTGGACGGCATCGGGCCGCTGGATATCGGTCTGGACAAGCTGGGTGAGCGTCTGGATAGCGGTGAGGTAACTGAAGTGATTCTTGCCACCAACACCACGGTCGAAGGCGAAGCGACCGCCCATTACATCGCCGAGATGGCGGCCCGGCGCGAGGGGATCAACGTCTCGCGCATCGCCCAGGGCGTGCCCATGGGCGGTGAACTGGAATACCTCAACAGCAGCACGCTATCCAGGGCGTTCATGGAACGCCATCGAGTCCAGGGTGGATGACTGAATACGCCATCTGAAATCACTTTTATATTCTGTTTATTTCTCTGCGATTTCCGTATTCTCTGTGGTAATTATTATTCAATAGTTCTCCTGCTCCACCGACGCCAGCAGCTTCAGGTAACTGTCATAGCGTTGCGCACTGATACGGTGCCCGACCTGTTCGCGCACGGCACAGCCGGGCTCGCTGCGATGCAGGCAGTTGCGGAATTTGCACTGTTCGCGATAGTCGTTGAACTCCCGAAAGCCGAGGGCCACTTCATCGGCCCGGATCTGCCACAGCCCGAATTCGCGAATACCCGGTGAGTCGATGATCGTGCCGTCGTGATCGGGCAGATGGTAGAGCATCGCGGTGGTGGTGGTGTGGGTGCCCTTGCTGGTGGCGTCGGAGACATCACCGACCCGGGCATCGACGCCCGGCAGCAGACCGTTGATCAGCGACGACTTGCCGACCCCGGATTGCCCGACCACGATACTGCTGCACTCGCGTAATACCGGCCGAAGCTGATCAAGACCGTGAGCCAGATCGGCGCTGACGGGGATCACCTGATAACCGATCTGTTCATAGGTCGCCAGGCGCTGTTTCATTTCCTCACGGGTTGTCCCGTCCAGCAGATCGGTTTTGTTCAGCACAATGACAGGAGTCATCCGGCTCAGTTCGGCGGCTACCAGATAGCGATCGATCAATGCCTCTTTGAAGGCGGGGCGGGGGGCGATGACGATCAGCAGTTGATCGATATTGGCGGCGATGATTCGGGGCTTGCCCCGGCTATCGGGACGGGAAAGGGCCGAGTGGCGCGGCAGGCGCCGGGTCACGACCGTGTCGCGTTCACCGATCTCCAGCGTCACCCGATCGCCGGTGACCACTGGGCCGGCGTTTTTACGGCAGTGGCACTCGTGCTGCTGGCCGTCGTCGGTTTCGACGCGCAGGCGCGCACCGTAACTGGCGATGACGGTGCCGCTGCGTTCCGAGAGGGTTCCGTCGGCGGGGCGATCGTGTTGTTCGGAACCCGTCGCCCCTGTCATGGCCGGTTAATAACGCTATGCTCAGTCAAACAGGGCGTCGACCCGGGCGGCGCAGATAAAATCATTTTCAGACAGGCCTCCCACCGAGTGGGTGGTGAAGGTGATCTGACAACGATTATAACTGACCGCGAGATCCGGGTGATGATCCTGTTGATTGGCGATCCAGGCAACGGCGTTGACGAACTCGATGGTCTGGTAAAAGTTCTTGAACTTGAACTCCCGGCTCAGGGTTTGCTCGGCGTCATTCAATGCCCAGTCGCTGATCTCCTGGTGCAGCTCGGCGGCCTGTTGCTTGTCCAGCGACGGACTGCCCTTGGGCAGAGACTGGCAGGCTTTGTCGGCGAGTCCCATAACTTTTACTCCTCGAACTTGTAGAAGTTCTGGTTGAGATAGGTGACCACGTCCTCAATCTGGTCTTCCGGCCAGGAAACCCCCAGACTGGTCTTGCAGCGGCGAACCTGTTTGTACAGGGCCTCCAGCGATTCGATACGTCGATTCTCGCGGGTATAAATGCCGGTGCCGTCGTGACCGTACATGCCGTCTTTCATCGCCGCATGACACTGGATACAGTTTTCCTGATGCAGCTCCCGGCCCTGCTCGGGATCGCCGGCCCAGGCCGTGGCGGCTAACAGGAAAAGAAACAGACCGGTTATGGCGTTGTGTCGCAACATTGGAGTTAACCTCGTGCGTTGTGCAGACATGGACTTAACTCAGTTTACTCGACAAATGGGCAATGCGCACCGGGGCCGGCGGGTGCGAATCATGAAAGGCGGAATAAACCGGGTCCGGCGTGAGGGTACTGGCGTTCTCCTTGTACAACTTGACCAGTGCCTCAATCAATGTGGCGGCATCACTCTGCTCGGCGGCGAAATCGTCGGCCTCGAATTCGTGCTTACGGCTGAAAGCCGCCATCAACGGTTGCAGATAGAGGCTGAAGACCGGCATGACCAGCATGAACAGCAGCAGGGCGATATAAGTCGACGGTTGCGAAACCCCCAGACCGTGATAGAACGGCGGATAGTCCAGCAGCCAGGCGAGCAGGGCCAGTCCGACCAGGCTCATAACGGCGACCACGGCGATCCGTTTTTGAATATGCCGGCGCCTGAAGTGGCCCAGTTCGTGGGCGAGGACCGCTTCCACCTCGTCGGGTGTGAGCGACTTGAGCAGGGTGTCAAAAAAGACGATGCGCTTGTTGTCACCCAGCCCGGTAAAATAGGCATTGCCGTGACTGGAGCGGCGCGAACCATCCATGACAAAAATGCCGTTGCTGCGAAAACCACAACGTGCCAGCAGCTTTTCGATGCGCTCGCGCAGCGCCCCGTCATCCAGCGGCGAGAATTTGTTGAACAGCGGGGCGATAAACGCGGGATAGGCCCACATCATCAGCAGGCTGAAGCCCATCCAGAGGGCCCAGACATACAGCCACCACCAGGGCGAGGCATCCTGCATCAGCCAGAGGATCAGCCACAGCAGCGGGCCACCGATGAGTACGGCAAGCAGGATGTTTTTGGCAAAATCGGCCACAAACAGTTTACCGGTCATGCGGTTGAAGCCGAAGCGCTCCTCCAGACGAAAGGTGCGATAGAGACTGAGGGGAATATCCAGAATCGTACTGATCAGCATGAAGCTGAAAATCACCGCCAGGCCGGTGAGGATCGGCGACAGTTCCATGCTGCGCCAGATCTGATCCAGCAGGTTCAGCCCGCCACCCAGGGTCCAGATCAACAGCAGGGCGGTGCCCAGCAGCAATTCGACTTTACCGAAGCGCAGTTTGGCCAGCGTGTAATCGGCGGCCTTTTGATGGGCCTCCAGGGAGATATGCTCGCGGAACGCGGCGGGCACTGCATCACGGTGTTGGCGGACAAAACGGAACTGTCGCTGTCCCAGCCACAGCTGCAGGGCGACCGAGATCACCACCGCCAGCAAAAAAATCATTGTCACCGTATTCATCATGGAATTCCCCGTTCAGATCGCAGCACCGCAGATTAGCCTCTGATAGAATGGATGGCAAGTCACGCGCGATGGAAGCTGCTTATGGCACAAGATAACAATAATCTGATCTGGATCGACCTGGAAATGACCGGGCTGGATACCTTCAATGACATGATCATCGAGATCGCCACCGTGGTCACCGACAATCAGCTCAACATTCTGGCCGAAGGGCCGATGCTGGCGATTCACCAGAGTGATCAGATCCTGGCGAGGATGGACGAATGGAACACCCGCCAGCACGGCCAGTCGGGACTGGTGGAGCGGGTACGCAACAGCACTGTCAACGAGGCCGAGGCCGAAGCCCGCACCCTGGAGTTTCTGCGCGAGTACGTGCCACCCGGAACCTCGCCCATGTGCGGCAACAGTATCTGTCAGGATCGCCGTTTTCTGGCCCGCTGCATGCCACAGCTGGAAGCGTATTTTCACTATCGCAATCTCGACGTCAGCACCCTCAAAGAGCTGGCCAAACGCTGGGCGCCGTCGATCACCGGCGGCCTCAACAAAGCTTCCAGCCACCTGGCACTGGATGATATTCGCGACTCCATCAACGAGCTGCGCTATTACCGCGAACATTTGTTCAAACCTTTCCCGACCGATACCTGAGCCCCGGCTGTGGCATTCGGCCGGCTGACATGCTTCATTTAATTAGGCATGTCCGCCGAATAGCGGGATAAACACCTGAACTTTATGTGTGTAAGCGTGTGCGAAGTGTGAATTTGCTCACAATATTGGTGTATTATTTGCCTGTGGCAGCAAGGTGAGGCAAACAGACCTCGCCGGCGGTTTTTTTGTAATATGCTGTAAAGCAGGGCACAAGCGGGACGTTGACGAGAAAATTACCCAAGTGATGGAGCAACTTCTGGATGTAACGTGTGGCGCCACGGGATGCGCCGCCACCGGCGAATGGGGGATCATGGCGATCCGCCAGCCGTGCGTGCTTATCGAACTGTCTGCAGGCAAACGGATGGAGGTTATGGCGTGAGTGGTATCGCCGTCTATGCCGCCAATCAGCCCAGGTTGCACGAGGACCTGGTTGAACAGCATGCGCCGCTGGTCAAGCGCATTGCCTGTCACCTGATTAACCGCCTGCCCGCCAGCGTGCAGCTGGAAGATCTGATCCAGGCCGGCATGATCGGTCTGCTCGAAGCCTCCCGTAATTACGACGCAACCCAGGGTGCCAGTTTCGAAACCTATGCCGGTATCCGCATTCGCGGCTCGATGCTGGATGAAATCCGTAAAAACGACTGGGCGCCGCGCTCGGTGCATCGCAAGGCGCGCATGGTGGCCGAAGCGGTGCGCGAGATCGAAAACGATCGCGGCCGTGATGCGCGCGATGTGGAGATCGCCGAGTCGCTGGAAATGTCGCTGGAGGATTATTACAGGATCCTGCAGGACAACAGTTACCACAAAGTGCTGAGCTTCGAGGACATGGGCACCGGCGATGACTCGATGCTCGACAACATGTCCGACAATGCCCCGGGGATTGTCGATGGTCTGCAGAACGAGGATGTGCAGCGGGTTGTCGCCGAGGCGATCGCCAGCCTGCCGGAGCGCGAACGGCTGGTCATGGCGTTGTATTATGATGAAGAGCTTAACCTGCGGGAGATCGGCGCGATCATGGGGGTGAGTGAATCGCGGGTGAGTCAGATCCACAGTCAGGCGGTGATTCGCCTGCAGGCGCGAATGGAGAGTCGGTTCAAGGATGCCTGATAGAGCTGATTGTTCTGGTTAGATGGTTTTTTACAGGCCCCGGTTGGGGCCTGTTGCATTTCGGGTTGGATGAAGTGCTTTGTTTCTTCCCTGCGCACCGTATTCTCTGAACACACCGAAGCCAGCGACGGCCATGTGGTGGTGGCGCTGGATGAGCACAACGTGGCCAGCTTTCGGCGCTGTATAACGACCAATCCCTGGTGGAGGATGAAACCCTGCTGGGCTATCGCGTATGCCATGGCCGGGTGAAGTTTCCACCAACGCGTTTTATCACCGCTAAATTGTGAACTGGTTCACAGTTTGTCGGAGTATCGGATAATCCATGTGGTTTTTTATAAAGGATTTCAGTTGTATACCGATATTCTAATAGAGTGAGGAGTCGACAGCTTCAGGGCTGTCAGTTCGTCGGTCAATCAATCACTTAATTAAATCGCAGAAAGGATTCTATGTTCGTTACCGTCGATCACCTCGGGGCGCTGTCTTGAAACCGGCCATACTGGGGCTGCGCGGGCGTCTGTTACTGCTGGTCTTGCTGGCGGTGATTCCGGTGTTTGTTCTGATTGGTTACACCGCCCATCAGCAACGCCAGCAGGTCGAGGCCGATGTGGAAGAACAGGCCCTGGGCATCGTACGGGGTGCGGCCCGTGAGCAGCGTCAGCTGATCAGCATGACCCGCCAGTTGCTGATGAGTATGGCGCAATTGCCGGCTGTGCGGCCGGATAACCAGCGAGTGAACGGGTGCAGTGACATTCTGGCCATGCTGCGCAAACCCAATCCCTATTACACCAATTTCGGTGTGGCCACGCCCGATGGCGAGATGTTCTGCAGTGCATTACCGATGCATAGACGGGTCAATATTACCGATCGCGGTTATTTCCAGCGCGCGCTGCGCAGCCGGGAGCTGGGTATCGGTGAGTATCAGGTGGGCCGGATCACCGGCGTGCCGGCTATCAATTTCGGTTATCCGGTCACCAATGACAATAACGAAATTGTCTCGGTGGTGTTCGCCGCGCTGAATCTTTCCTGGCTGGAGGAGATGATAGGCAGTGTGGAACTGCCCAATGGCGCCAGTCTGATGGTGATCGACAATCTTGGGACCCTGTTGGCCCGTTATCCGGAAACCGGCTGGTCGGGTGAATCCCTGCGCGGCGAGCAGATCTTTGCTGCCATCAAGGCGCAGGACGGGGAGACGGTGCTGACCCTGCAGGATCCGCAGGGCAAATCGGTGCTTCATGCCGTCGCTCCGTTACACTACAGTACCTCGGGTCGTATCTACATCAGTATCGGCATTCCTGCCGATGTGGCGTTTGCCGATGTCAATGAGCATCTCTATCGCAGTGCCAAATTGCTGCTGCTGGTAGTGATGCTGGTGTTCGCGGCGGCGTGGTTCGGTGGTGATGTGCTGGTATTACGGCGTATCCGCGCATTGAAAAGCGCCGCGGAGAAACTGGCGGCCGGTGACATGTCCGCGCGTAGCGGCCTGCCGCGCGGCGCCGAGGAGCTGGGCCAGCTGGCGGCGACCTTTGACGATATGGCCGGAACGCTGCAACGGACGAATCGGGCACTGTGGACCCTCAGCGCGGGGAACCACGCCGTGGTGCGCGCCACCGACGAGCCGGGTCTGCTACGCGCCATGTGCGACAACATCGTTACCTCCGGCGGCTATCAGTCTGCCTGGGTGGGCTATCGTGATGCGCAAAACCCCCGGCAGCTGCGGCTCAAGGTGCTGGCGCCCCAGGATGACGAGGTCCCGACAGATCAGGATCCCCTGGGTCTGATCGGCTCGGCAGAGCAGGCCGACAACCCCCTGCACAGCGTGATCGATCAGGGCGAGTTCTTTGTCAGCCGGGACCTGATTAACGATCCCCTCATGACACCGTGGTGCGTGATGGCCAAACGTCACGGAATTAATGCACTGTTGCTGTTTCCGCTGCTGGTTAATCACCGGATCATCGGCATTCTCGGGATCGGCTCATCCGATCCCAGAGCCTTTGATGCGAACGAAATATCGCTGCTGGAAGAGGCGGCCGAGGATCTGGCTTACGGCATTCGTGCCCTGCGTATGTCAGTGGAGCACGAAAAGGCCCACGCTACCATCAGCCATATGGCCTATTATGATGCCCTGACCGATTTACCCAATCACACTCTGTTCGATGAACATCTGCACACGCGTATCAACAAGGCCCAACCCACCATTTTACTGTTTATTGATCTGGATCGTTTTCGCGAGGTGAATGAAGCGCTGGGTTTTCATCGCGGCGACACTCTGTTACGCGATGTCGGCCTGCGTATCAGCCAGTGCCTGCCTGACGAAATGGTTCTTGCGCGCATGCGCGGTAACGAATTTGCGGTGTTGGTACCGGGCGAGAAGGAACAGGTGGTGGAGAAAACGATTCAGGATATTCTTGCCTCGCTGGAGAAGCCCTTTACGGTTGATGACCTGACCCTGGATGTCAGTGTCAGCATTGGCGTGGTCCGTTTTCCCGAACATGGCAATGAAGTTCCCGTGTTAATCCGCCGGGCGGAAACGGCGGTGCGACAGGCACGCACTGCCGGCGAAAGTGTCGCCGAGTACAGGCCCGAGGACGAGGAGCTGGGCCAGCGTCGTCTGTCCCTGGCCACCCAGTTGCGTTTTGCGATTGAGAATGATGAGCTGGTGTTGCATTACCATCCCAAGATCGATCTGAACAGTGAAAAACTGTTGGGCGTCGAAGCCCTGGTACGTTGGGAACATCCTCGCGAAGGCATGATTCCGCCGGATCATTTTATTTCCCTGGCCGAGGAGACAGGGCTGATCAAGCCGTTGACCGACTGGGTCCTCAGAACCGCCATGTGTCAGTCTACCCGCTGGCGCCGGAATAATCTGTGCCTGCCGATTTCGGTCAATCTCTCCGCCCGCAATCTGTATGATCGCCAACTGGTGAAGAAAATCGAGCATATGCTGTATGTCTGCGATACCGATGTCAGCCTGATCAATCTGGAGTTGACCGAAAGCGCCCTGATGACGAACCCGGACAAGTCAATGGAGACCCTGAGAAAGCTGCGCATGCAGGGCTTTTCGTTGTTTATCGATGACTTCGGTACCGGCTACTCGTCACTGAGTTATCTGCAGAAGATGGCGGTTTCCGTGCTGAAAATCGACAAGAGTTTTGTTCAGGCGATGCTCTCTTCTCCCGAGTCGCTGACCATTGTCAGCTCTACCATCACCATGGCCCATGATCTGGGACTGAAAGTAATTGCCGAAGGGGTCGAGACCAAAGCCGAATGGATACGTCTGCAGGAGCTGGGCTGTGATGCGGCCCAGGGCTATTACATTACCCGTCCGCTGCCGGTGGATGAACTCGAGGCCTGGCTGGTCCAGTCGCCCTACAGGACCGATTCCCGCAAGGAGTGATCGATCTGGCGGCGGCAGCCTGATTCATATCCGGACCCTGCCAGGCATAAAAATTGATAACAATAATATCGCTATAAAAGCTTTTTGCCGGGTCTCATACAAGCCACAGGCCGGGCTGGATTACCATGAACGGCGCGACAAGCATCACCTGCGGCGAATCGTCGGGTACGATTGAACACCCCATTGAATAATTTCAATCCTGCTTCACCCGGTGAGCTGCAGGGAGCTGCTTGACGTGGGTGTTGGCAGTGGGCCATACACTTCTGCGGGGTCCACAGAGATAAAAAGATCCGGCTGAAGTTTTTCAGTCCTTGCCGCATTCAGAATCACTTCTTCATAGAGCCAGTAGATCAATCCGCTTTCCTCTACACGGTAACGCCATTGGTAACGAGCCTGTATCCAGGGGGCATGCAGGATACCGAGAGCATGCCAGCTTGTATCATCGGTATAGGCCAGATGTTGGCCATCAATATGAAAACGATCGATTCGCAGAGAGTGATCCGGCAGCATTCGATATTGCAGCCGGTTGCCCAGTCGATCATCACCGTGACAGTCAATGATGACGTCATCTGATTCGGGTGTCAGTGCCGGCGGATATTCGAGAGGATAGCGATCCGGCAGTGCTGCGCGCCGCCGTATATCGGCTTCACCACGCTCGCCCTTGTCCCATTGGCGAAAAATAATCTGTAACAGCAGTCTGTCCATGGAATGTTCCGCTTTCCGGGCTATGCTGACATTATCGCAATTTGCCGGATAAGCTGTCACCTGTCGGATAAGGCTTGCTTCCTGCTATTCAATATCTTCGACGGTATAGCGTGAGACTTTCAGGGTGTCGGACCAGTAATCGGCCGGCAGGCCGGCTTTGAGTTTGAGATGTTGCCAGAACTGTTCGGGCTCGGGCAGGCTCTCCCAGACGGCCGGCAGAAAGGTTCCCCGGTGTCCCCGCTCCTCGAGGACCAGTCCATCAACGTGGGGGCGAAGTTGTTTCAGCAGATCGACCTCATCCCTGAACTGCAGGGGTTCGGCCGGATTGAGCAGGGAGATGTGGTATTCAAGGGAGGGGAACTCGTCAGCGCGTAAGGGCGCAAAGCGGGGATCACGAAAGGCGGCGGCAAAGGCGTTTTCAGCCACATCGATCACCAGCGGGCGATGCGCTTCCAGACTGCCAATACAGCCGCGCAACTGCCGGTTCAACGTCAGTGTGACAAAACTGGCGCCGGGGTGTTGTAAGGTCTCGTCATAGTCGCCGGGATCGACGCTTAAAGGCCGGCCATGTTGCAGGCCGTGTTGAATGGACTGGCGGGCAATGGCCAGCAACTGTCGGCGCTGGTTGCCGTTCATCACTGGATAAGATACGCCCCGTAACCGACGACCTGATCCCGGGGGCCGGCAGTGTCACCGGAGTTACGCAGGTCCACCGTGGTGGCGTGCAGACCGTGCTCCCGGGCGAACTGTAACAAACCGTTGACCGGGTTCCGGCCGCAGGCATCACCATAGCCGATGGCCTCGGGCTGCAGGGCCTCAATGGCCTTTGATGTTGCGCTGTCGAGTCGTTGCGCGGTGGCATAATCATGGTAATGACTGAGATCGGAGCTGATGACGATCAGGGTCTGATCATCCCAGAACTGTTCAATGACCTCATCCACTTCATGGGGATCGGCTTCACCGACGACTAACGGTACCAGGACAAATTCATCCAGTACCATTTGCAAAAACGGTAACTGTACTTCCAGGCTGTGTTCCATTGCGTGGGCCTGATCCGCACGTGTCACTTGTGGTAAAGTTTCCAGCCGTTCGATTGCCGCACGATCCAGCGGAATCTGGCCGAGCGGGGTGAGAAAATGGCTGGCGCTGCTGGTGGCCAGCCCACGCACTGCCACGCGGTGCGAGGGGCCGAGTAACAGCACCCGTTTGAAACGGGCGTGGGCGGGCTGAATCCGGGCGTAGGCGCTGGCAGCGACCGGGCCGGAATAGACGTACCCGGCATGGGGGGCGATGATGGCGCGCGGTACCGGTTCATCGCTGCCGAGTCTGGCCCTGGCCTGCTGCAGATACTCTTCGAGCATCGGGCGCAACCGGGCGGGATCCGAGGGATAAAACATCCCGGCCACGGCAGGTTGGCGAATGTGCTGGTTCATAGTTTCACCATAGAGTCACTGTGTCGGGGTTTCAAGATAACCCTGCGCTAAAAACGGTAAATAATCAAGGCAGGTTACTATGTATTCTAAAATGGCGATTGCACGTCAATGCAGTCTGGGCGGTTTTCTGGTGGTGTTGGCGACAACGCCGTTGATGGCGGCGGAAGAGGCCGATGAGCCATCAGCCAGTCAATGGGCCGGTGCCGCCGAACTGGGCTTTATTATGAACCGGGGCAATACCGATTCCGACAGTCTGAATACCCAGCTGCGCGTGGAGAACTCTCGCCACAAATGGCGCCACCGCGGCGAGGCCAAGGCATTACGCATCAGTGAGGAGGATACCACCACGGCGGAAAGTTACGAAGTGTCCGGACGTTCGGATTACCTGCTGGATGAAAATGATTACCTGTTCGGCAGCCTGCGTTACGAATCCGATGAATTTGCCGGCTATGATCGCCGCACCACCGAAGTGCTCGGTTACGGACATCAGTTTTTGAAAAGAGAAGATATGCATCTCAAGGGCGAGTTCGGTGTTGGTGGCCGGCAAACTAAGTTTGTTGACGACAGTGATGATGATGAGAGCATTGTCCGGGTCGGTCTCGATTATAAATGGCAGATCAGCAAGACCAGTTCTTTCAGTGAAGTGGTTTACGTGGAACACGGCAGTAATAATACCTATACCGAATCGGTGACGGCATTGACCGCAAAACTCAATAACAGCCTGGCTATGAAGGTGAGCTATACCATCAAGGATAACAGCGATCCCCAGCCCGGTTTTGACAACACTGATACCCGCACCGCCATCACGCTGGTGTATGATTTTTAAGTGAACCAGGAACCTGATCGAAGAGAGATGGAGCCAGCATGACAGACAAAGTTCGTATCGGCATCGTGACAGTCTCCGACCGCGCCAGCCGCGGCGAGTACGAGGATCAGGGCGGACCGGCGATCAAGGACTGGCTGGACAAGGCGTTGATCAATGAGTGGGAGGCGGTGTCCCGCCTGGTGCCCGATGAACAGGATCAGGTCGAGGCGGCCCTCAAAGAGCTGGCGGACGAACAGCAATGTTGTCTGATCGTCACCACCGGAGGCACCGGCCCGGCCCGGCGTGATATTACCCCCGAAGCCACCGAGGCGGTATGCGACAAGGTACTCGACGGTTTCGGCGAGCAGATGCGTGCGGTCTCCCTGCAATATGTTCCCACCGCGATTCTGTCACGGCAGATGGCCGGGATCCGGGGACACAGCCTGTTGATTAATCTGCCGGGCAAACCCTCGGCGATAGCCGATTGTCTGGATGCCGTGTTCCCGGCGGTGCCGTATTGTATCGATCTGATCGAGGGGCCGTATCTGGAAACCCGCGACGAGGTGGTCAGGGCGTTTCGTCCCAAACATGCGCAAAAACCGGCCGGCTGAACGCGATGGAAAAAACCGATATCCATCGCGCATTGCTGCCGGCCGCCGATATGCGCGAATTGATCCTGCAAAGTGAATCTCTGCTCGGTGCCAGCGGGATCTATTTCGGCCACGGCACCGACAACGCGCTGGATGAGGCGGCCTACCTGGTTTCCTTCAGCCTGGGGTTGGCGCCGGATTTCACCGATCAGGATCTGCAACGTCAGGCCACGGATGAACAAAAACAGCATCTGGCCGATTTGTTGTGGCAGCGGATCCGCACCCGCAAGCCCGCCGCCTATCTGACCCATGAGGCGTGGTTCGCCGGCCTCAAATTTTATGTGGATGAACGGGTGTTGATTCCGCGGTCACCTTTCGCGGAACTGATTGCCGATCAGTTTGCACCCTGGGTGGATGCCTCGAAGGTACAAAGCGCACTGGATTTGTGCACCGGCGGGGGCTGTATTGCTATCGCCATGGCCGGGGTCCTGCCGCAGGCCCGGATCGATGCCAGTGATGTCTCGGCCGGGGCGCTGGCGGTGGCCCGGATCAATGTCGAGCAATCCGATCTGGCGGATCGGATCGAACTGATCGAATCGGATCTGTTCGCCGGGCTGAGCGGGCGTCGTTACGATCTGATCGTCAGCAACCCGCCCTATGTGGACGCCGACGACATGGCCGCGCTGCCCGAGGAGTACCGGCACGAACCGGCCATGGGCCTGGCCGCCGGTACGCAGGGACTCGATTTTGTCCTGCCAATGTTGCGCGAGGCCCCGCAACACCTGAACCCGGGCGGGGTGCTGATCGTGGAAGTGGGCAACAGCGCCGAAGCCCTGGCCGATTTGCTGCCCGAGGTGCCATTTACCTGGCTCGAATTCGAATACGGTGGCCACGGCGTCTTCCTGCTCACCGCCGAACAACTCAACGCGGCTTCGGAGGCAATCCGGGCGTGCGTGTAGGCAGGGTGATTTATGACTGATCAACAACCAGTGAAAACGGCCTGAATTCTTCGCTGTTTGACCAGCAGGGCCGAGTGACGACGAACGAGGAAAAGCCTTTACCACGAAGACGCGAAGTCACGAAGGTTTAATTGATTTGTCACTTCGTGTTCTTCGTGCCTTCGTGGTGAGCTCCTTATCCCTGATTCGAGCGGTGTCCTCGAATCATGAAATAAGCCGGATTTGATCCAGATCATAGTCCGCAGCCGCCAAAAATGCCGATAATACCGACACTTTTCCGGGGGGTTGGTTATGCATGAGCTGGAATTCGACAAGGATCTGATTCGCCGCTACGACAAGGCCGGGCCGCGCTATACCTCCTATCCGACCGCGGTCCAGTTTCACGAGCAGTTTCGGGCGGACGACTATTATCATATGGCGGACCTGAGTAACCAGCAGGGCCGGCCCCTGTCTCTCTATTTTCATCTGCCGTTTTGCAATACGGTCTGTTTTTACTGCGCCTGCAGCAAGATCATTACCGCCAATCGCCGTCGTGCCGCCCCCTACCTGCAACGCCTGCACCGCGAGATTGAACTGCAGAGTGAGTTGTTCGATGCCGGGCGTCCGGTCGAACAACTGCACTGGGGTGGTGGCACACCGACCTTCATCAGCCATGACGAAATGCGCGAGCTGATGGATAAAACCCGCGAGCATTTCCAGCTGCTGGGCGACGACAGCGGCGAATACTCCATCGAGATCGATCCGCGCGAAGCCGATCGCGAAACCATCGCCCTGTTGCGCGAACTGGGGTTCAACCGTATCAGTCTGGGCGTGCAGGATTTTGATCCAGATGTACAAAAGGCAGTCAATCGCATCCAGTCCGAAGCACAGATCGCCGAAGTGATGGAGGCCGTACGGGAGAACGGGTTTCGTTCTACCAGTTTTGATCTGATCTACGGGCTGCCGTTGCAGACGGTCGACAGTTTTGCACGTACGCTGGACAAGGTCGTGGCTCTGCAACCGGAGCGCTTGTCGATCTTCAATTACGCGCACCTGCCCGAGATGTTCAAGCCGCAACGCCAGATCAACGCCGCTGATCTGCCCGGTCCCGACGAGAAACTGGCGATTCTCAAGTATTCCATCGACAAGTTAACGGAAGCCGGTTACGTCTATATCGGCATGGATCACTTTGCCAGGCCCGATGATGAGCTCGCGATTGCCCAGCGCAACGGGACGCTGCATCGCAATTTTCAGGGGTATTCAACCCATGCCGAATGTGATCTGGTTGCCATGGGGATGACGGCGATTGGCAAGGTGGGCGACAGTTACAGCCAGAACGTCAAGACGATAGAGGAGTATTATGCGCGCATCGATCAGGATCAGTTGCCGGTCTTTCGCGGGCTGGAACTGGATGACGACGATCTGCTGCGCCGCGAGATCATCAATCAACTGATCTGCCATTTCAATCTCTCCTTCCCGGCGCTGGAGCTGGCTTTCGGGATTTCCGTGCCGGAATACTTTGCCGCCGAGCTGCCGGAGCTCAGGGCCATGCAGGACGACGGTTTGCTACGACTCGACGAACGGGGTATCACCGTACTGGGGGCCGGCAAGCTGCTGATTCGCAATATCTGCATGGTGTTCGACAAATACCTGCGCCAGCAACAGACCCGGCGCTATTCCAAGGTCATCTAAACAATTCGACTCTCGCATAAACGCCCTGGCGAGAGGTAATCTGCATTCTTCCTGTCCCGCTGCGTCAAATATTGTCCAATCCGCCCGACGCCGAGCCGGTTTCTTCATCTGTCCCGCGCCGCCGAGTTCCATTACAATGGGGACACTTGATCCCATTGGAATGCGCGAAAAATGTCCGGTAACAGTTTCGGCAAGTTATTCACCCTCACCAGCTTCGGCGAGAGCCACGGTCCGGCCATTGGCTGTGTGGTCGACGGCTGTCCCCCCGGCCTGGCGCTGAGCGAGGCGGATCTGCAGCGGGATCTGGATCGGCGCAAACCGGGCAAGAGCCGGCATACCACCCAGCGCCGCGAGGCGGACGAGGTGCAGATCCTCTCCGGGGTGTTCGAGGGGCAGACCACCGGCACGCCGATCGGACTCATTATTCATAACACCGATCAGCGCTCGAAGGATTATTCCGGGATCATGCACCAGTTTCGTCCGGGGCATGCCGATTATACGTACCAGCAAAAATACGGGATCCGCGATTATCGCGGTGGCGGACGCTCCTCAGCCCGCGAGACCGCCATGCGGGTGGCGGCCGGCGCCATCGCCAAAAAATATCTGCACGAAAAACTGGGTATCCGGATCCGCGGCTACATGAGTCAGCTCGGGCCCATCAGGGCGGAAGCCTTTGACTGGGACGCAGTGGAAGCCAATCCGTTTTTCTTCCCCGACGCCGCCAGGGTCGGGGAACTGGAAGATTACATGGATGCACTGCGCAAATCCGGGGACTCTATTGGTGCGCGTATCAACGTGGTGGCCGACGGCGTACCGCCGGGACTGGGAGAGCCGATTTTCGACCGCCTGGATGCGGACCTGGCGCATGCCCTGATGAGCATCAACGCGGTCAAGGGCGTGGAGATCGGCGCCGGTTTTGCCGTGGTGGAGCAAAAGGGCACCCGGCACCGTGATGAAATGACGCCGGCCGGTTTTTTAAGCAATCATGCCGGCGGGGTACTCGGCGGCATCTCCAGCGGTCAGCAGATTATGGCCAGTCTGGCCCTCAAACCCACCTCCAGTCTGCGCTTGCCGGGCAAGGGCATCGACACCGGGGGCAATCCCATCGAGGTGATTACCACAGGACGCCACGATCCCTGCGTCGGTATTCGTGCCACCCCCATTGCCGAAGCGATGATGGCGATTGTGCTGATGGATCATCTGTTGCGCCACCGCGCCCAGAACGCGGATGTGCACTCCACTACGCCGGTGATCCCGCCCGCCGCCCGTTAACGGTGGTCGGGATCGTGGTGCAATCCGGATTGATACTGGCTGCTTTGGATAACAAAGCGCGGGAACCACTGAACACACCGAAAACACTGAGTCTCTGTTACCCTGGAAACTCCTTTCGGTGTTATCAGTGCATTCGGTGTTTTCAGTGGTCAATTGCCGGTATCTGTTTGCAGGCGTTGCGGGTCCGGTTCATGTATCTTCCTGAATCCGGGGTTGAGATATGACTGCGTCGTCCAAAGCACCGTACTGGCGGTTATCCGCGTTTTACCTGTTTTATTTCGCCAGCCTCGGTGCGCTGGTGCCTTACTGGGGTCTGTACCTCAAATCACTGGGCTATGAGGCAGCCGCCATCGGGACGATCATGGGACTGGTCATGGCGACCAAGATTGTCTCGCCCAATATCTGGGGCTGGATTGCCGATCATACCGGCAAGCGCATGGCGATTGTGCAACTCGGCAGTCTGCTGGCGCTACTCACGTTCACCGGCGTCTATTTGTCATCGGATTTCTGGTGGCTGGTGCTGGTAATGGCGGTGTTCAGTTTCTTCTGGAATGCAGCATTGCCCCAGTTCGAGGCGACGACCTTTAATCATCTGGTCGGTCAGGTTCATCGTTACAGTTCCATTCGCCTGTGGGGTTCGGTCGGGTTCATTCTTTCCGTATGGGTGATCGGTTCTACACTCGAGGGCGAAGCGATTCGCTGGTTGCCTCACGTTCTGCTGTTTCTGTTTGCCGCGATCTGGCTCAGCAGTATCGTAGTACCGGAAGAGGCGGCCGGCCACATGCCGCTCGATCATCAGCCATTGCGTCAGGTGCTCGCCAAACCGGCGGTTGCGGGCCTGTTGATCGCCTGTTTTCTGATGCAGGCCAGCCATGGGCCTTACTACACCTTCTATTCCATCTATATGGAAGAGGCCGGCTACTCGCTGGACAAGATTGGTTTGCTCTGGGCGCTCGGTGTAATGGCGGAGGTGGCCGTGTTTCTGGTGATGCACCGGTTGGTCCCCCGGTTTGGCCTGCGCTGGCTGTTAATGCTCAGCCTGCTACTGGCGACCTTGCGCTGGGTGCTGATCGGACTGTTTCCGCAGTGGGTTTTGATTATGGTATTTGCCCAGCTGCTGCATGCCGCCAGTTTCGGCATCTATCACGCCGCGGCGATCCAGATGATTCATCTGTTTTTCAGCGGTCGCCATCAGGGCAAGGGACAGGCATTGTACAGCAGCCTCAGTTTCGGTGCCGGTGGTGCGGTCGGCAGCTTCTATAGCGGTTATCTATACGATTTGAGCGGGCCGTTGGTAACGTACACTCTGGCCGCCGCGCTGAGTCTCATTGGCATGCTGGTGGTTTACGTGTTTGTTTATCCTCCCGCTGAGGAATCCGTTGCGGTAAAATAAATGTTCCGCACCGGCAGCCGATAAATCAACTCCGCAGTTTTATAAACCCTGACAGGTAAAAGGTGTTATTCCCCCGATGTTAACCCAGGCAAGAATCCATGACGGCCCCATTCATGATGTACTGATTATCGGTGGCGGTATAACCGGCGCCGCGCTTTTATATACGCTGGCACGTTATACCGATCTCGGTGAGCTCTGTTTGCTGGAAAAGCACGACACTATTGCCGATATCAACTCCCACGGCCGTAACAACAGTCAGACCCTGCATTGCGGTGACATCGAGACCAACTACAGTCTGGAGAAGGCGGTTAATGTGCAGGCTACTGCGCGCATGGTGGTTAACTATTGTCAGCGGGTGCCCGAACAGGAGAGCCTGATCTTCAAGTACCCCAAAATGGTACTGGGGGTCGGAGCCAAAGAGTGTGCCGAATTGCGGGAACGTTATGCCCGGTTTCATGAACACTTCCCCGGCATGCGCTTGCTTGAAAAGGATGAGATAGGTGAAATCGAACCGCGCGTGACACAACAGCGTGGTAATGAAGAGCTCGTGGCCCTGGCAGTACTGGATGAATACAGCGCTGTCGATTTCCATGCCCTGTCCGACAGTTTTATTCATCAGGCCCGGCAGGAGCGCAACAAGCAGATCGACGTGCATCTCTCTACCTATGTAAAGGATATTTGCCGTCACGATGACCATTATGAAGTCATCAGCAGCCGGGGCACCTACCGGGCAAAATTTGTGGTGGTCTCCGCCGGTGCGCACAGTCTGCTATATGCCCAGCGCCTGGGTTACGGCCTGAACTACTCCTGCCTGCCGGTGGCCGGGAGTTTCTATTACACGCCCAGGATACTCAACGGCAAGGTTTACACGGTACAGAACGAAAAGTTGCCGTTTGCTGCGATTCACGGCGATCCCGATGTGCTGGTTCCGGAGAAAACCCGCTTCGGTCCGACCGCGCTGGTGTTGCCGTTGCTGGAACGTCATAACCTGCGTACGCTCGGTGAGTTTTTGCGCGTCTTTCGTCCGGATCGCGGCGTCTTGAAAGTCGTATGGGATTTGTTCAAGGTTGCGGATATTCGCAATTATATGTTCAAGAATTTTCTGTTTGAAATTCCTTTTGTCCGCCGGCTGTTGTTTTTACGCGATGCGCGCAAGATCGTCCCGGATCTGGAGCTCAAGGAACTGGAGTTTGCCAAAGGCATCGGGGGGATACGACCGATTATGATCGATAAATTGAATCGCCGGTTGCATCTGGGTGAGGCGAAGATTAATCCGGGTAGCGGGATTATTTTCAATATGACGCCTTCGCCTGGCGCAACAAGCTGTCTGGGCAATGCTGAAAAAGATATGCGGATTATTGCCGATTACCTGGGATGCAGGATTGATGAGGAACGCTTTTCCGCAGAACTTTTAACACAGGCTTCATCGCCTGCAAGCTGATTCTTTTTGGAATAATTATCCCTGGTTTTTTCAAATCCCATATACCGGAAAAGTCTGACCGGAGGTCAAGTATGCACTCGAATACCATTATGACATCGACAATGGACGTAACATTACAGCTTGAGGAGGCGCAACAAAGACTTTGTGAGCATCCTCTTTATCAAGTGCTGGATGATCCCGGGGCTTTAACCTTGTTTATGCAATACCATGTCTTTGCTGTCTGGGATTTCATGTCGTTGTTGAAAGCACTGCAGAAAGGATTGACCTGTCTGGACGTGCCGTGGCGGCCGGCTGCCGGACCAAAAGAGGTAACACGGTTTGTTAACGAGATTGTGCTCGGTGAGGAGAGCGATCTCGATCAACATGGTGAAGCCTGTGATCATTTTACCCTCTATCTCAGGGCAATGGCGGAACTTGGGGTTGATCAGACGGCGATCAGGACGTTTCTTGACAACTTTGATTTTAATGCGATTCCCGAAGGCGCAAGGGAGTTCGTACGGATGAATCTGGATCTGGCCGGCAGCGGTGAATTGCACCGGGTGGCCGCTGCTTTTTTCTACGGCCGGGAAAAATTGATCCCGGACATGTTTGACAGGATCCTCGGCGGATTGAAAGAGAAAAAACCGGCATGTCCCACCCTGGTCTATTACCTGGAGCGCCATATTGAACTGGATGGGGATGAGCACTCACACCTGGCCCGGAAGTGCCTGGACAGCCTGTGTGGTGATGATCCGGTGTTGCTGGATGAAGCCTATGAAACCGCGTTCATGAGTCTCGAGTCACGCACCCGGTTGTGGGATGCGGTACTCGAGAGGTACCGTCAATCCTGAGTCAACTTCAGTCTGGCGTTGACCTGTTTTACGCCGGGCGTTTGCCGGCACAGGCTGATGATTCTTTGCCGGGTGGTTTCGTCACTAACCTGGCCATCCAGTGTCACAACGCCCTCTTTCGTGTTGATTGCAATACGCCCCGCATTGATATCGGGATCCTGGATGAGTTGCCGCCGAATGGCTGCACCGATACTGGCATCAGAGGGTGTTGTGCCATTGTCGTCAAAGCCGTATTCGCTGCTGCCGTTGTGTCCTCCGGTGGCGGCAAGCGTACCGCAGGCGGTGATCTGAATGGTCAGCAGCAGGATCAGCAGGGCAGGGGAGCGGGGCATGGCATTGCGCTCGATGTTGTATGGTTTACCGAGTTTAACCCGGATCGGCGTTTTGTTGCAGTGATTCGATCATGGCCGTGGCGGCGTTGCTCAGGGTACGCCCGGCGTGCCAGACCACGCCCAGTTGCCGTTCAAGCTGTAATTGCGACCACTGAAGAGTCTGCAGTTCGTCATCGAGCAGGGTTTGCGGGAGGACGCTCCAGCCCAGACCGATACCAACCATCATCTTGATAGTCTCCAGATTATTGGTGGCCAGCTTGACCTGGAGCACACCATGGGGACAGGTCTCCGCAAAGGCCTGTTCCACCAGCTCCCGGGTGTAGGTGCCACGCATCGGCAGGATGACCGGATAACCGAGTAATGTATCAGGATCGACGGCTGCGGCGTGGGCCAGTGGGTGGCCCTGGCCGATGACGATGGCCAGCGGATCGCGCCAGACCGGCTGGAACCTGAGCTCCGGCGGGGGCGCCAGGGGCAACGTGACCACGCCCAGCTCGCAATCGCCGTGCAACACGCGGTGACAGACCTGCTCCGATTCCATAAATTGCAAATCCAGTTCGACAGCGGGATATGCCGCCGTATAGTGACGCAGGACCGCCGGCAAACGATGCAGGCCGATGTGGTGACTGGTGCCCACGCTCAGTTGACCGGCGATCTGGCCGGAGAGGTTGCGGATGGCGCGGCGGCTGTCCTCCAGATCCAGCAGCAGCCGGCGGGCCCGGGGCAGCAGCGCGCGGCCCGCCTCGGTCAGTTGCACCTGATGGCCGATGCGGTCAAACAGCGCACTCCCCAGTTCTTCCTCCAGCCCCGCGATGCGCTTGCTGATGGCCGGCTGGGTGAGAAACAGCTGGCCGGCCGCCCGGGAGAACGAGCGCTGTTCGGCGACGGCGACAAAGGCCTGCAGGTTGGCGAAGTCCATGAACTAAAGTTATAGATAATATGAAAATAATGAATTTGGGTAATGGTAGTTGGCAGGTTAAACTTTGTCCAATCCGGACACAGGAACAGAACCATGAGCGCCAGAACCTTGTACGACAAATTGTGGGATCGCCATGTGGTGCGCGATAACGGTGACGGCACCGCGCTGCTGTATATCGATCGGCACCTGATTCACGAGGTGACCTCGCCCCAGGCCTTCGAGGGCCTGCGCCTGGCGGGCCGCCAGCCCTGGCGGGTGGGGGCCAATCTGGCCACCCCGGATCATAATGTGCCGACCACCGATCGGAGTCACGGCATTGCCGATCCGGTCTCGCGCTTGCAGGTGGAGACCCTGGATCAGAACTGCCAGACCTACCACATCACCGAATTCGCCATGGCCGATCCGCGCCAGGGCATCGTGCATGTGATCGGCCCGGAGCAGGGCGCGACCCTGCCGGGCATGACCGTGGTCTGCGGCGACAGCCATACCTCCACCCACGGCGCCTTCGGTGCACTGGCTTTCGGCATCGGTACCTCCGAGGTGGAGCATGTACTGGCCACCCAGACCCTGGTCCAGCAAAAGTCCCGATCCATGTTGATCAGCGTCGACGGCAAGGCGCCGGCCGGGGTGACCGCCAAGGATATCGTGCTGGCGGTGATCGGCCGGATCGGCACCGCCGGCGGCACCGGTTACGCCATCGAGTTCGGCGGCGAGGCGATCCGGGATCTTTCCATGGAAGGGCGCATGACGTTGTGCAATATGGCGATCGAGGCCGGCGCCCGGGCCGGCATGGTGGCGGTGGACGAGCGGACCATCGACTATGTCAAAGACCGCCCCTTTGCCCCCAGAGGTGAACTGTGGGAGCAGGCGGTGGCCGACTGGCAGGAACTACACAGCGATGTCGATGCGACGTTCGACAAGGTGGTGCATCTGGATGCCTCGACCCTGCAACCGCAGGTCACCTGGGGCACCTCGCCGGAGATGGTGGTCGGGGTCAACGCGTCAGTGCCGGCACCGGAATCGTTTGCCGAACCGGTCAAACAGGAAGGCGCCAGAGCCGCGCTCAAGTACATGGGCCTGGAAGGCGGGATGCCGATTCGCGAGATCCGGCTCGACAAGATCTTTATCGGCTCCTGCACCAACTCGCGGATCGAGGATCTGCGCGCCGCCGCCGCCGTGGTCGACGGCCGCAAGGTGGCGGATAACATCAAGCTGGCGATGGTGGTGCCGGGCTCCGGGCTGGTCAAGCAACAGGCCGAGGCCGAGGGGCTGGACAAAATCTTTATCAATGCCGGGTTTGAATGGCGCGAGCCAGGCTGCTCCATGTGCCTGGCGATGAATGCCGATCGGCTGGAGCCGGGCGAGCGTTGCGCCTCCACCTCGAACCGCAACTTCGAGGGCCGCCAGGGGCAGGGCGGACGCACCCACCTGGTCAGCCCCGCCATGGCCGCCGCCGCCGCCATCGCCGGCCACTTTGTGGATATTAGAGAAATGACGTAACCAACGCAGAGCACGCAGAGTCGCGGAGGCGCGGAGAAATTAAATTGATTTTCCTCTGCGACTCTGCACCCAAACAACGGGCATAAACGTCTCCGCGACCTCCGCGTTACTTTACAGGATGTGAGCTATGGAAAAATTCGAAACGTTAACCGCCATCGTTGCGCCGCTGGATCGATCCAATGTCGATACCGACGCGATTATTCCCAAGCAGTTTCTCAAGTCGATCAAGCGCACCGGTTTCGGACCGAACCTGTTCGATGAGTGGCGCTATCTGGATCACGGCGAGCCGGGCAAGGACAACAGCAATCGTCCACTCAATCCCGACTTTGTGCTCAACCAGCCGCGTTACCAGGGCGCGCAGATTCTGCTGGCGCGGGAGAACTTCGGTTGCGGTTCCAGCCGCGAGCATGCGCCCTGGGCGCTGCTGGATTACGGCTTTCGGGTGATCATCGCGCCCAGCTTTGCCGATATCTTCTATAACAACTGTTTTAAAAACGGCATCCTGCCCATCGTACTGGACAGCGAGACTGTGGATCGGTTGTTCAAGGTGGTCGAAGCGCAGGAAGGCTATCAACTGACCGTGGATCTCAAGCAGCAACAGATTCGCATGCCCGACGGCGAGGTCATTCCCTTCGAGATCGACGCTTATCGCAAACAGCGCCTGCTCGAGGGCCTGGACGACATCGGCCTGACCCTGCAGCATGCCGACGAAATCCGCGCCTACGAGGAACAGCAACAGCGGCAGCGTCCATGGCTTTTTAATCAATAACAGACGCTCT
>JBKGZJ010000015.1:0-25169 GCA_046545635.1 Thiohalophilus sp.
GGACTGACGCACCTGCTGTGGCTGGCCATGGCGTTTGTCACCGGTTTGACTTTTACGCTTTACTGGGGCGATGCCCCGCAGCTGGTTCTGGATGTCTTCCGGGGGCAGGCGCCCTTTGCCGCGTATGCCACGATACTGTTTCTGACCGCCACAACGTATGTCATGGCCGGGCTGGCCCGGGAGCAGGTCTGTACCTATATGTGCCCCTATGCCCGCTTCCAGGGCGTGATGTTCGATCAGGATACCCTGATCGTGGCCTACGACGAACAACGGGGTGAACGTGAACAGGGCCGGCATAAACCCTCCAGGGAATACCTGGAGCGCGAGGCGCGCATAGCCGACAAGGTGGGCGATTGTATCGATTGTGGTTATTGTGTGCAGGTCTGTCCGGTCGGCATCGATATTCGCAACGGTCTGCAATATCAATGTATTTCCTGCGCCCTGTGCATCGATGCCTGCGATACCATCATGGACAGCATCGGCTACCCGCGTGGACTGATCCGCTACACCTCGCAAAACGCGCTGGAGGGGAAAAAGAGCAATCCCTTTAATCTGAAAAATCTGGGTTATGCACTGGTCCTGACCGCCGTGGTCAGCCTGCTGGTATGGGCCATTACACATCGGGACAGAGTTGAGCTGAACGTGGCCCAGTTCCGTCAGCCGTTATCCGTCACTCTCTCCGACGGCCGGATTCAGAACCGTTACGAGATCAAAATCAACAACAAGACCAGCGATGCGATCCGTTACCGGATCAGTATCGAAGGGCTCTCGCAGGCGGAACTGGATCTGGGCGGCAAAAATGAAGTCACTGTCAGCCCGGAACACAGTCTCAAACTGATTGCCAAAGTGAACCGGCGACCGGAAGCGGCCGAGCAGAAACGCCAGTCGTTCGAGTTTGTGATTCGCCAGCTGGACAGTGAGGATCCGTTGTCGACCCGACGCGATACCGTTTTCTATACGCCGCTAAAAGACTGAGGTCACGGCCATGACAGATATTCTGTATTCCCTGCTCGGTGGTGTAATTGCTATTGCCATCGGTTTCGCCCTGCTGTATCGCTTCAGCCGCCTGGACGGCAAGATGGTGGCGGTGGTTGCGGCGCTGCTGGTAATCGGCATTTATATGCCCACGGTCATCATTACCTGGCCCGGCGCGGATGTGTTTGCCATTCATATTGCCGTCTATCTGGTGACGGTCTATGTGCTGGGCATCATCAGCAGCCAGCGCGATGCGCGCCGCGCCGACGGCGAAACCGGTCGCTGGTTTCACTGGGGACCGGCGGCGATCGTGATCTTTTTCATGGTCGTGATTGCCGTCAATTCCGTTTATATTCTGCTGGCACAAAAGGGGCTCGATAACGAGGCGACCCGCTGGCTGTTGCCCGAACCGCGCAGTGGCGGGCAGGTTAGCTCTCATTTCCCCGGCACGGTGGTGCGTGATTTTCGCAAGCAGCAGGATGAATTCAACCAGTTTCAACAGCGCATCCAGGAACAACAGGAACAGGGCTGGCAGGTGCAAAAAGGCTGGCTGGGAGAAGCCCGGGCCGGGCAGGCGTCTGTCTTCAAGTTACGGATCCTCGATCGGGATGGCAGGCCGATCAGTGATGCCAGGGTGCAGGGTCTCTTTTTGCGCCCGGGCGACAGCCGGCTGGATCAGGCCTTTGCCATGACGCCGCTGGACGACGAGCCCGGCAGTTACCTGGCCGAACCGGTCTTGCCCGAAGGCGGACGCTGGGAACTGCTGTTGCGGATACACCGGGGCGAGCAGCATCATGAGATCAAGGCGAGTACCCGGATAGAGGCGGCGCGCTGAGCCGTTTGCGATGAGCGGGGAACATCACAGCTGTTTTCATTGCGGGCAGCCGGTTCCTCCAGGCAGCCAGTATCAGGCTGTGATCGATGGCGAGGCCCGGCCCATGTGTTGTCCCGGCTGTGAGGCGGTGGCCAATGCCATTGTCGAGGCCGGTCTGGAAGACTTCTATCGCTATCGCACCGACAATGCCCCCAACCCCGCGCAACTGGTCCCCGAGGCGCTGCAGACGCTGGATCTTTACGATCGGCCCGAAGTGCAGCAACGCTTCGTCAGCGGCGAGCCCGAGGAGCGCGAGGCCTCCCTGATCCTGGAGGGGATTACCTGCGCCGCCTGTGTCTGGCTCAACGAGCGCCACGTCGGCAGCCTGCCCGGCGTGCTGGAGTTTGCCATCAACTACAGCACCCAGCGCGCCCGCGTGCGCTGGGACGAGCGACAGATTCAGCTCAGCGACATCCTGCGCGCGATCAGCGCGATCGGTTACCGTGCCCATCCCTATGATCCGCACCGCCAGGCGCAGGTCCAGCAGCGCGAGCGCGGCCGCGCCCTGCGACGGCTGGCCATCGCCGGGCTGGGGATGATGCAGGTGATGATGCTGGCCGTGGCGTTGTATGCCGGTGAGGACCAGGGCATGACCCCCGACATGATGCACTTTTTGCGCTGGGTCAGTCTGATCATCGCCACCCCGGTGGTGGTCTACGCCGGCTGGCCGTTTTACAGCGCCGCGTGGCGGGATCTGCGCCAGCGCCAGCTGGGCATGGATGTGCCGGTGGCACTGGCCGTGGGCGGCACCTATATCGCCAGCACCATTGCCACCGTGACCCGCAGCGGCGAGGTCTATTTTGAATCGGCCACCATGTTCGTGTTTTTCCTGTTATTGAGCCGCTATCTGGAGATGGGGGCGCGCCAGCGGGCCAGCGCCGCGGTGGAGAATCTCGCCACGCTGCTGCCGGCGCTGGCCACCCGTCTGAATGAACAGGGGGAGGAGGTTCAGGTCGGGGTGGCGGAACTGGTGCCCGGTGATCGGGTCCGGATTCGCCCCGGCGAGACGGTGCCGGCCGACGGCGAGGTGCTCAACGGGATCTCGAGCGTGGACGAATCGTTGCTGACCGGCGAGAGCCTGCCCCGCACGCGCCAGGCAGGCGACAACCTGATCGGCGGGGCCGTCAACGTGGAAAGTCCGCTGGAGATGCGGGTGACCCGGGTCGGGCAGGACACCGTGCTCTCCGGTATCCAGCGCCTGCTGGATCGGGCCCAGAGTGAAAAACCGCGTATTGCCCGGCTGGCCCAGCGCGGCACCGGCCATTTCGTCTTGCTGGTGTTGCTGCTGGCCGCCGGCGCCGGCCTGCTCTGGTGGCAGATCGACCCGTCCCGGGCCTTCTGGGTGGCTGTGGCGGTGCTGGTGGTCAGTTGCCCCTGTGCTCTGTCGCTGGCCACCCCGGTGGCGATGACCGCCAGTACCGGACAGCTGACCCGCCGTGGTGTGATTACTACCCGCGGTCACGCGCTGGAGACCCTGGCGCGCATAGATACGCTGGTGTTCGACAAGACAGGCACCCTGACCGAGGGGCAGCTGTCGCTTGCCCGGGTGCGCCCGCTGGGCAAACTGTCGGCGCAACGCGCGCTGGCGCTGGCGGTGGCCCTCGAACAGGGTTCGGAACATCCGCTGGCCCGCGCCATAATCGCCGCGGCGACGGCGTCGCCGCCGGCGGTCGACCGGCTGCAGGCCACGCCCGGTTGCGGGGTGAGCGGCGAGATCGGCGGGGTCACTTACCGGCTGGGAACGCTGCCTTTTGTCACTGAACTGAGCGGCGCCGATGAGACGGCGTTACCCGCGGCCACGCCGGGCACCAGCCCGGTCTATCTGGGCTCGGCCGGGGGAGTGCTGGCACTGCTGGAGCTGAGCGACCGGCTGCGGGCCGATGCGAAGGCGACCGTGGCCGGCTTGCAGGGGCTGGGGATCGAGGTCCGGCTTTTCTCCGGTGATGATGTCGCCGCGGTGAGCCGGGTTGCCGAACAGCTGGGCATCGCCCAGGCCCGGGGCGCTCTGCTGCCGGCGGATAAACTGGCCGGCCTGCGGCAATTGCAGGATCAGGGACGGACCGTGGCGATGGTCGGCGACGGGGTCAATGACGCCCCGGTTCTCTCCCAGGCCCATGTTTCCATCGCCATGGCCAGCGGGGTCGAGCTGGCGCGCAACAGCGCCGACATGATTTTGCAGTCCAACCGGCTGTCTCATCTGCTGGGGGCCGTCAAACAGGCGCGCGCCACCTTGCGTATCGTGCACCAGAATATCGGCTGGGCGCTGGGTTATAATCTGCTGGCCCTGCCGGTGGCGGCCGCCGGTCTGCTGACCCCCTGGCTGGCGGCGCTGGGCATGTCCCTGAGTTCCCTGCTGGTGGTTCTCAATGCGCTGCGCCTGCTGCGCGGGGAAAAGCCGCTGCCGGCATCGGCGCGGCGCGAAGCGGGGGTTTCGCCGCTGTCACCGCTGGCGGATAATGAGAGCCGCCCCGGCTGAGTAAGCCGCGATGGGGAATTGAAGGAGACGTTATGGAGATCCTCTATCTGCTCATCCCGATAGCCGTGATCGTGCTGGCGGTGGCCATCGGCGCGCTGGTGTGGGCGGTGCGCAGTGGGCAATTCGAGGATCTGGAAGGCCCGGCCCACCGGATCCTGATGGATGACGACGATCCACGCATTCCCCGCCGGCGGGAGGAATCCGAATCCCGCCGGGATCAGGATCAAGACGGGGAGAAACCGACTTGATGCGCCGCCCCGGCTTTATTAGAATTTACTTATTAACGATGATGCCTTTTTGGAGAACCCGATGAAAGAGATGTTCACCTTCCAGAATTTACCCATGGTGATCATGATCGTGCTGATCGCCATTGCCTGGTTCAGTTTGCTGACGGTTCTGATTGCCGGCTGACCCCTGCCCTGTTCCCTTACCGGAGAGGCGGGTCGATCGCCTTGTCGGGCAAGGGGACTCAAACCCTGCCTGTTAGATGTCTATGCGTCGGTGCGTGTGATTCCCTGGTGCGTCTCTGGCGCGCTGTCAGGCACTGCTCCGGCTGCCATGCGCGCGCAATAAAGCTTGTCGAAAATCCGCTCAGGACGATCTACGCTTGGTAACAGAGACGCTGATCGCGCAGTGCTAACGCGGAGGTGTTTTATGAGCGACAAGAAAGCGCAATCCCGCTCCAGCATCAGCATGCACGAGGGGATCGCGGTGTGGTGTGATTGCTGCTCCTGCGAGATCGAACCCTACTGGCAGGCGGTGGCCCAGGAGCTGGGCATCGATCTGGGCAGTGACTACGAACCCGACGCCGCGACTGACAAGTCCGGGGACATCACTTTTCGGGGCTCTGGAAAGTAACGCAGAGGACGCGGAGACGCAAAGACGCAGAGAAGATTTTTTGTCGCTTCAAGGGAAAGGCTGCGGATTATTTGCGCTGGTGTCGACTGCATCAGTGACTGGCACAACAAATTTATCTCTCCGCGCCTCTGCGTCTCCGCGTCCTCTGCGATATTGATCGTGCGTATGAGAGAAGCGAAAACAAAAAGGCCTCCGATGGAGGCCTTTTGTTATTGCTGATGCAGGGCTGGTTCAGGCAGCCAAAGCACCACGCAGTTTTTTCATGGCGTTGGATTCGAGCTGGCGAACCCGTTCGGCCGAGATGTTGTAGGTATCGGCCAGATCATGCAGCGTGGATTTGTGGTCGCTCAACCAGCGCCGGGTGATGATGTCGCGGCTGCGGTCGTCAAGATCCTGCAGGGCATCCAGCAACTGCTGTTTGTTGTGCGCTTCCCATTGCTGGTCTTCCACCACCTGCGAAGGCTCGTGGCTCATGTCTTCCAGAAAGCCGACCGGAGACAGGCTGGGGCGATCGTCATCGTCATCGTCGGGCTGATCAAAACCGATGTCCTGGCCGCTCATGCGCGATTCCATTTCGCGCACATCTTTGGTCGTGACACCCAGGTCCTCGGCGACCGATTCGACTTCGTCCTGGTTGAACCAGCCCAGACGCTGCTTGGCGCTGCGCAGGTTGAAGAACAGTTTGCGCTGCGCCTTGGTGGTGGCGACCTTGACGATACGCCAGTTGCGCAGGATGTATTCATGGATCTCGGCGCGGATCCAGTAGACGGCAAAGGAGACCAGGCGCACGCCGACATTCGGATCGAAGCGTTTGACCGCCTTCATCAGGCCGATATTGCCTTCCTGGATCAGATCCGCCTGGGGCAGGCCGTAGCCGCTGTAGCTGCGGGCGATGTGGACCACAAAGCGCAGATGCGAGAGCACCAGCTGTTGCGCCGCGTCCAGATCCTGCTGCTCCTGCCAGCGCCGGGCCAGAGAGGTCTCTTCCTCCGCGGAAAGCATCGGAATACTGCGCGTTGCCTGGATATAGGACTCCAGGTTGCCGGTGGGGACGGCCAGTTGCAGTTGTAGACCCTTACTCATAATATGTGTATCCTCGCTCATCATGTCGTTCAATCCTAGCACTCATAAAATTAGAGTGCCAGATCATCCATTAGTTCCCACTAATATATAGATGGAAAACATTGAGATTTCAACCAATTAAGACCACTCATTCATTGGAATAGTTCCACGGCGACTCCCGGGGGCCCTCGCTGGTGCAGAGGCAGGCACGATTGCGACCCCGTTCCTTGGCATGGTAGAGGGCTTCGTCGGCCTTGCTCAGGAAGTCGCTCAGATGGGCGTCGGGGTGATCCTCGGTGCTGGCCAGGCCGATGCTGACGCTGGTGTCGACCCCCGCCGGTTGCCGCTGCTGGATGTGCTGACGCAACAGCTCGGCGCTTTCCAGCATGGCGTCCGCCGATTGTTGTTTGATCAGCACGCAGAACTCCTCGCCGCCAAAGCGTACCACCATGTCGTTCGGGAACCACTGATTGAGGATTTCGCCCAGCTCGGCAAGCACGTGATCGCCGGTAATATGCCCCTGCGTGTCATTGGTCGCTTTGAAGTGGTCGATATCGAGCAGCATGGCCCAGACCGGTTGATGGGCGGGATCGCGGATGTAGCTTTCGCCGTTATCCATCAGATAGCGTTTGCTGCGCACGCCGGTCAGGCTGTCGGTGGCGGCGATCCAGCGCATGGCTTCGGCCTGCTGTTTGAGCGCGTCGTACTGATGCTTGATCAACAGCAGGGAGCGGACCCGGGCGATCAGCACTTCTTCAATCAACGGTTTGCCGACAAAATCGTTACCCCCGGCGTGGAAGACCTCGACCTGTTTCTGCTTGTCGTCGGAACCGGTCAGCACCAGGACCGGTAACTCCTGTTGGGACAGGTGCAGGCGCGCGCGGATGGCGTGCAGCAGATCCCCGCCCGTCAGCGCCCCTTCGAGGAAAAAGTCGGTGATGACCATGTCGAAATCGTCTTCCGGGCCCTGATTGTCGAGTAGCACGATGGCCTGTTCAGCATTGTCGGTCAGGGTCACCTTGAGGCCGTGTTTTTCGAGAATATTGCGGGTCACCGCCGCGGCAGTACGACTGTCTTCCACATAGAGGATGTGGCCCACCAGACCGGTATTGCGCTGGATGAAGGATTTGATGAAATCGCCGAAGGCCTTGTAGCCGTTGGACTTGTCGAAATAATCGGTCACCCCGGACTCGAAACCCTCCTTGAGCAGACGGATGTCGGCGTCGCCGGAGACCACGATCACCGGGGTATAGTGGTGGCGTTTGGTGTCACGGATGGCGCGGCTCAGCGCCAGCCCGTCCATGTCCGACAGCAGCAGCGCCGTGGTCACCAGATCGAAATGCTGGTTTTTCAGCTGCGCCACGGCGTCGTTCCCCGATTCACAGGTCACGACCTCGACGTTCTCGATTTCGCTGCGCAAAATCCGGGCGAGTATCGCCCGCGAGACGGAGGAACCGTCGACCACCATAATGCGGGTAAGCGTGTCTGACATGGTTTTGTTATTCGCTATCACATTTTGTCGTGTGGCTGTTTGTATCGACCCCCACGGCGCAATCTGTAACGAATTCAGGCTTTGTTTGGTATATGGGACTCAGCCGGGTTCGATTTCGCGCAAATGCCGCCCCACGGCAACCCAGGAGCCCGCCAGACCGAGCAGAACGCCCGATACTAGCAGGACCAGGGTAATTTGGGTGTTCAGGCCGGTGAGGGTGAAGCTGTTCTGGTAGAGGCCGGCCAGCTTTTCCACCGGTCCGCTGAGCACCCACAGGGAGATGCTCACCAGCAGCCAGGCGATGATGCCGCCGAACAGGCCGTACCAGAAGCCGGTATAGAGAAACGGCCGGCGGATGAAGGCGTCGGTGCCGCCGATCAGCTTGACGATGACGATCTCATCACGGCGGTTCTGAATGGCCAGGCGAATGGTATTGCCCACCACCAGCAGCACCGCCAGCGCCAGCAGGCTGGCCAGCACGTAAACCCCCTGGCGCAGGATATCCATGATGGCGTAGAGGCGCTTGACCCATTGCACGTCGAGCCGGGCCAGATCGACCCGGGGATCCTCGCGCAATTCAGCCAGCAGCGCTTCGGTGCTCGCCGGGTCGCTCTGTTGCAGGTGCGGCTGGACGACCACCACCGCCGGCAGCGGATTGTCCTCCAGGGCGTCGAGCGCCGCGCCGAAGCCCGACAGACGCCGGAACTCGGCCAGGGCCTGCTCGGGCGAGATATAGCTGACCCGACGGATCTTCGGACGTTGTTCGAGCTGGCTGACCAGTCGTCGGGCCTCGCCCTCGGAGGTGCCGCGCTGCAGGAACAGGGAGATCTGGCTGGCCTCGTCCCAGCCGCCGCTCAGCTGCTGGGCGCTTTTGAGCACCACATGCAATCCGGTGGGCAGGGCCAGGGCGATGCCGATGACCGCGGCGGTCATCAGCAACGATGTCGGCTGCCGGCTGAGCTGGCCCAGGGTATAGAAAAATACCTGCAAATGGCGCAACAGATGGATGCCGGGGCGTGCCAGCAGACCGGGGCGGCGGTTCGGGGATTGGTTGACGGGACGTTCACGGCGCATGGCTTACTCGCTCGGATCGCTGTCGGCGCTCAGCCGGCCCTGGTCCAGGGTCAGACGGCGGTAGGGCAGGCTCGAAATCAGGGCCAGGTCGTGGCTGGCCACCAGCACGGTGACCCCCACCTGACTGAAGTCCTCGAAAATGCTCATGATCTCGGCGGAGAGCTTCGGGTCCAGGTTACCGGTCGGCTCGTCGGCCAGCAGCAACGGCGGTTTGTTGACCACCGCCCGGGCGATGCCGACCCGCTGTTGCTCGCCGCCGGAGAGGGTGATCGGATAGGCCTTCTCCTTGCCCAGCAGGCCGACCTTGTCCAGCGCGGCGCGCACCCGGCGGCCGATCTCGCGCTGCGGCTGGCCGGCGATGATCAGCGGCAGGGCCACGTTGTCGAACACGGTGCGATCGAACAATAGCTGGTGGTCCTGGAAGATGATGCCGATATTGCGGCGAAAATAGGGAATGCGGCGGCGGCCGATGCGCGCCAGGTTCTGATTGTTGATCAGCACCTGCCCGCGGCTGGGGCGCTCCAGCAGGGCGATGAGCTTGAGCAGAGTGCTCTTGCCGGCGCCCGAATGGCCGGTCAGAAAGGCCATCTGGCCGGCCGGCATGTGGAAACTGACATTGGTCAGTGCTTCATAGCCGCCGGGATAGCGTTTGCTGGCCGAGGTGAAACGTATCATCAGAACAGGAGCTAGGTGCCAGGTACTGGGGGCGAGGAAATAAGACCTGCTTCCCGAACCCGGGATCGGGTTTCAGTGCTTTGCTTTTTGATGTTGTTCATCCCTTTTCCCCCGTTACTGACAAGATGGCGCGTGCTGCTTTGGCACACCCTGTTTGTCTGATGTAATCACGAATCGTTTGATTCGGCGGCTTTATTATTGATCCTGCTCCTCAGCCGGCTCGCTGCCCAGCAGGGCCTGGACGAATTCGTCGGCGTGGAAGGGGCGCAGGTCCTCGATGCTTTCGCCGACGCCGATATAGCGGATCGGCACGCCCAGTTTCTGGGCGATGGCAAAGATTACCCCGCCTCTGGCGGTGCCGTCGAGTTTGGTCAGGGTGATGCCAGTCAGGCCGACCGCGTTGTGGAACTGCTCGGCCTGCACCAGCGCGTTCTGGCCGGTGCCGGCATCCACCACCAGCATCACTTCGTGCGGCGCGGCCGGATCCAGTTTGGTCATCACTCGTTTGACCTTTTTCAGCTCGTCCATCAGGTTGGACTGGGTGTGCAGGCGGCCGGCGGTGTCGGCGATCAGCACATCGATGCCGCGCGAGCGGGCCGCGGCCATGGCGTCGTAAATCACCGAGGCACTGTCGGCGCCGTGTTGCTGGGCGATGACCGGAATGTCGTTGCGTTCCCCCCAGGTCTGCAGCTGTTCGATGGCGGCGGCGCGGAAGGTGTCGCCGGCGGCCAGCATCACCGAGTGGCCCTGCTGCTGCAGTTGCCGTGCCAGTTTGCCGATGGTGGTGGTTTTGCCGGCCCCGTTGATGCCGACCATCAGGATCACGAATGGCTGGCAGGTGGTGTCGATGGTCAGCGGGGCCTCGCAGGGGGCCAGGATCTGCTGCATATTCTGTTGCAGGGCCTCCAGCAGGGCGTCGCTGTCCTGCAGCGCCTTGCGCGAGACCTGGGCGGTCAGATCATCGATTATCCGCCGTGTTGCCTCGACGCCCACATCGGCGCTGAGCAACAGGGTCTCGATCTCTTCAAGCAGATTCTCGTCGATCCGCTTTTTGCCCCGGGCCAGTTGCGCCAGCCCGTCGCTGAGGCCGGAACGGGTGCGCGAGAGGCCCTGTTTCAGTCGGGCAAACAGGCCCGGCGCGGCGGGCGCCTCATCCTGCGAGTCAGTTCTGGATTTGCGGAAACTAAACATCGAATATAGGGTCGTAGTAATTGTAAAAAAAAACGAAATGCGGCGGAATCGGTTGTTCCTGTGTTTCAGGCGCACTATCCTACCACCGCTCGCTGTTTTGAGTAAGTTAATAACACGTCATACAGGCCAAATAAATCAATGCGACGTTTACTGATGCTGTTCATGCTGGGTGCCTTTATTGCGCCGGCATTTGCCCAGGTTCATGAATACAATCTGGATAACGGGATGAAATTGCTGGTTCGCGAGGACCACCGGGCACCGGTGGTCGTCTCGCAAATCTGGTACAAGGTCGGCGCCAGTTACGAACACAACGGCATTACCGGCATCTCCCATCTGCTGGAACACATGATGTTCAAGGGGACCGAAAAACACGGACCCGGCGAGTTTTCCCGTATCATTGCCGAAAACGGCGGTCGCGAGAACGCCTTTACCAGCAAGGATTTCACCGCCTACTTTCAGCAACTGGAAAAAAGCCGGCTGGCCGTCAGCTTCGAGCTGGAAGCCGATCGGATGCGCAACCTGACCCTGCCCGAAGAGGAATTCGACAAGGAACGCAAGGTCGTCATCGAGGAGCGCAAATTGCGCACCGAAGATAATCCCCGCGCGCAGACTTACGAACAATTCAATGCCGCGGCCTTCATGACCAGTCCCTACCGTCAACCGACCATCGGCTGGATGAATGATCTGGAGAATCTTGAGGTAACGGATCTGCGGCAGTGGTACCGCCACTGGTACGCACCGAATAATGCCACGCTCGTGGTGGTGGGCGATGTCGAGCCCGACCGGGTCCATGCGCTGGCGAAACAACACTTCGGCCGGATCCCGGCCGCCGAGCCGCCGGCCATCAAGCCGCGGGTTGAGCCGCCTCACACCGGTGAGCGCCGGATCACGGTGCAAGAACCGGCGGAACTGCCGTATCTGATGCTGGGCTACCATGTCCCGGTACTCAACAAAGTGGAGGCAGAGTGGGAAGCCTACGCACTGGAAGTGATGGCCGGCATCCTGAGTGGTTCACGCAGTGCCCGGTTACCGTCGAAGCTGGTGCGGGGTCAGCAGATTGCTGCCGGTGCCAATGCCAATTACAGCCTCTATGCCCGGCAGAATGAGCAGTTTGTGTTGAGCGCGACACCGGCACAGGGCCATGATGTCGCAGAGCTGGAGCAGGCACTGTTGACAGAGATCGACACGCTCAGGAATGAACTGGTCAGCGAACAGGAGCTGGATCGGATCAAGGCCCAGGTTGTCGCCAGTGATGTTTACGAGAAGGACTCCATGTTTTATCAGGCCATGCAGATGGGGATTCTGGAGACCGTCGGACTCGGCTGGCAAACCATGGAGCAGTATCGGGAAAAGATTAACGCCGTGACGCCGGAGCAGATTCGCAAGGTCGCGCGTAAATACCTGCGTGCCGACAACCGTACTGTCGCGGTGCTTGAGCCGTTACCCCTCAATAGTGCGTCGTCCGCTGCAACGCCGCCGACGACCAGTCCGCATTGAATAAGCCAAAAGAATGATGAATCCCATGAAGCGACTGAACTGGAAAATTACCACCGCCATCATTGTGATCGTGGTATTAACGTTTATGCTTGCCAGGCTGGAGCAACCGGTAGAGTCCGAGGCTACTGACAGTTCGTCGGGCCTGGCGATCCAGAGCTGGAAAACCGACAACGGGGCGCGTGTTGTTTTTGTACCCGCGCCGGAGTTGCCGATGGCTGATGTGCGGGTGGTGTTCGATGCCGGCAGTGCCCGCGATGGGGACCTGCCCGGTCTGGCGAAGATGACCGCCGGCATGCTTGATGAAGGGGCCGGTGACCGGGATGCCGACGAGCTGGCGCAGCGCTTGGATGATATCGGTGCCAGCTACAGTGCCTCGGTCAAACGGGATATGGCGGCGTTCAGTTTGCGCACGCTGGTGGATAAATCACTGCGTGATCAGGCGCTCAATACGTTCGCCAGCATCCTGGGAGAACCAACCTTTCCGGACGATTCGTTTAATCGGGTGCGGCGTAACACCCTGGTGTCCCTGCAGAACAGGAAGCAGTCCCCCGGGGATCTCGGCAAGGATCTGTTTTACAAGAATCTGTTTGGCACGCACCCGTATGCGACACCGGTGAGCGGTGAGGAGGAAAGTGTCAAGGCGATACGTCGGTCGGATCTGCAGTCTTTTCATAAACAGTATATGGTGGCCGAAAATGCCGTGGTGGCGATTGTCGGGCAACTGGATCGTCAGCAGGCCGAAGAACTGGCTGAAGAGGTCACGGCAAAACTGAAGCCCGGTGAGCCGGCGCCGTCACTACCGGAAGTGGAAGCCTTGTCGGAGGCGAACCGGGTTGATCACTCTCACCCCTCGGCACAAACCCATATTCTGGTCGGGCAACCGGGGATGCGACGTGGTGACCGCGATTACTTCAGCCTGTATGTCGGCAATCATATTCTGGGCGGCAGCGGGTTTAGTTCACGGGTCGTGAAGACCATTCGTGAAGATCGGGGCCTGGCTTACAGCAGCTACAGCTACTTTGTCCCTCAGCGTGTTAATGGTGCGTTTATCATGGGGCTGCAAACCAGTAATAAACAGGCAGAACAGGCGCTGGAGCTGCTGCATGAGGTACTGACGAAATTTATTGATGAGGGGCCGACCGAGGAAGATCTGCAACACGCGAAAAAGAATATCACCGGTGGCTTTCCTCTGAACATCGACAGTAACAAGGATATTGTTGAGTATCTGGCCATGATCGAGTTCTACGGCTTGCCGCACGACTATCTGGATACTTTTAATGATAACGTAAAGGCGGTTACCGCTGCGGACATTCGTGATGCCTTCCAGCGCCGCATCGACCCTGACAAACTGCTCACCGTGACCATCGGCAATGGGAATAGTAGTGAATAACTCTTGATTTTTCGTCAGGGCGAAGAGGATATCCCTGTTATATTGTTCCCTTTGCGTCTCCGCGACCTGGCGAGATTTTCATGATTGGTACAAATCAGGTGGCGTGATATAACACCCGTGACGATGTATCAGCGGGAACCAACCAACATGGCGGGACAGCGTAACCAGTTTCGGATCATCGGCGGGCAGTGGCGCGGCCGCAAGCTGGGTTTTTTCCCCGCCCCCGGACTGCGACCGACGCCGGATCGGGTCAGGGAAACGTTGTTCAACTGGCTGACCCCGGTGATTCAGGACGCCCGGGTGCTGGATCTGTTCGCCGGCAGTGGTGCGCTCGGTTTTGAAGCGGCTTCACGGGGTGCGGCGCAGGTCACGCTGGTGGACAGTCATCCCCGCGTGGTGTCACAGTTGCAGCAGAATGTACGCCTGCTACAGGCAACGCAGATGGCGGTCTGTCAGTCGGAAGTACTGCGTTATCTGGAACGCACCGGTGAAGCCTACGATATGGTTTTCCTTGATCCCCCTTACCAGACCAGGGTGCTGGAGGATTGTTTCGACCGCCTGGAGGCGGGCGGCTGGTTGACGAACGAGGCCTGGATTTATTTCGAACACGACAGTCACGGGCCGGCACCGTCGTTACCCGCCAACTGGCAGGTGCAGCGCAACAAACAGGCCGGGCAGGTGGCCTACCTGCTTGTCCGACGTCTGCCGCCTGCCTGATTGCAGAGCATGGTCGCGACGTGAACGAACCGCTACACTCATAGATTAAAAATTCCAGATAAAAATTCCAGATAATACTCGGGGACAGTTTATGCGTATTGCCATCTATCCGGGCACCTTTGATCCGGTGACCAATGGTCACAGCGATCTGGTCCAGCGTGCTGGCCGTCTGTTTGACAAGGTGATCGTTGCCATCGCCGCCGGCGGCACCGGCAAACAGCCGACTTTTTCACTGGAGGAGCGTATCTCTCTGGCCAGAGAGGTGTTGCAGCCGGTCGAGAATGTGACAGTCTGCGGATTTGATACGCTGCTGGTCGATTTTATGCAGCAACAAAATGCCACGGTGATCATTCGTGGTCTGCGCGCGGTCTCCGATTTTGAGTACGAATTTCAGCTGGCCAGTATGAACCGGCATCTGGCGGCGAATATCGAAACGGTCTTTATGACCCCGGCCGAGGAGTATTCCTATATCTCTTCCAGCCTGGTACGGGAAGTTGCGAGACTGGGCGGGGATGTCTCGCCGTTTGTCCACGAGAAAGTTGTGGCTGCATTGAAACGGCGAATGCGATAAAATTATTCATCTTTAAGGGTTGATTTGGAGTTCGGCATGTCCCTATTGATTACCGATGAATGCATTAACTGCGATGTATGTGAACCGGAGTGCCCCAATACGGCCATCTATCAGGGCGATGAGATCTATGAGATCGATCCGAGCCTGTGCACCGAGTGTGTCGGACACTTTGACGAGCCCCAGTGTATTGAAGTCTGCCCGGTTGATTGCATCATTGTCGATCCGGATAATGAAGAGACCAGGGAGCAGCTGCAGACCAAGTACGAGAAATTGACTGCTTCGGCCTGAAGGTACCGGATCATTGGTGTATAAAAAGCCCCCTGTTGAGGGGCTTTTTTTGTGCACGGCAGAAAAGGGTAATATAACCCCGGTCCGCAATCACTGTGTTGATAAACATCCGCCAATGCCCGCAAAGAATTCCAAACGGATTTACAATTATTCCGGCGTCTTTTGCCCGGGCATCTGTGTACGTCCCCGGCGGATGCACGTTCGGCTTATCTGTTTTCGCAACCCGATAGGGGTGTCGTAACCAATGGGAGAGGTCATGAGAATCGTTCGCCTTTGCATTTTGTTATTGATTGGCGGGTTACTAACCGCCTGTGACCGGCCGACCCCGAATACGGCAGTCGCCTCAGCACACCCTGTCGCGACCGAGGCGGGGCTGGAAATACTGGACAGTGGCGGGAATGCGTTTGATGCGGCGGTCGCGGTCAGTGCGACCCTGGCGGTGGTCGAGCCCTACAGCTCGGGCCTCGGCGGCGGGGGATTCTGGTTGTTGCATGAGGCCGCCACAGAACGAAACATTATGCTCGATGGTCGCGAGACAGCCCCGACGCGGGCCCATCGTGATATGTATCTGGATGAAGAAGGGGAGGTGATCGAGGATTTATCCGTGAATGGTCCCCTGGCGGCGGGCGTTCCCGGTGAGCCGGCGGCCCTGGCACATCTGGCAAAGGAGTACGGTCGATTGTCGTTATCCGAATCGCTGGCACCGGCAATTCGCGCCGCGCGTGACGGCTTTGCCGTGACACCCCATTACCAACGCATGGCCCGCTTCCGTCTGGATGTGTTGCGCCGCTCGCCGGCGGCGGCGAAAGTCTTTTTGCTGGACAATGAGGTGCCGCCATTGGAGCATCGGATCCGGCAGCCGGATCTGGCGGCGACGCTTGAGCGGCTTGCCCGCGAGGGGCACGACGGGTTTTATCGTGGCAGGCTGGCGGAGCGACTGGTTGCGGAAACCCGTGCCGCGGGCGGCATCCTGAGCCGTGAGGATATGAGCAGTTATCAAGTCGTGGAGCGCGAGCCGATCACCGGCAGTTATGGCGATTACCGGATCATTTCCGCGGCACCGCCCTCTTCCGGTGGTGTGGCGCTGGTCACCATGTTGAATATTCTTGAAGATTACGAGCTGGCACAACGTCCCGAACTCGAGCGCAAGCATCTGACCATCGAAGCCATGCGCCGCGCCTATCGGGATCGTGCCGAATATCTGGGCGACCCGGATTATGTCGAGATGGATATCGAGCACCTGACCAGCAAGGCGCATGCCGCTGATTTGCGGAAAAACATTGAACTCGAACAGGCCGGTGACAGCAGCATGTTGCCGACGGTCACAGGCAGCGACGAAGGCCGTGATACGACGCATTTTTCCATACTGGATAGCAAAGGTAACCGCGTAGCCGCGACGTTGAGTATTAATTATCCTTTCGGGTCGGGCTTCATGCCGCCGGGAACCGGCGTGTTACTGAATGATGAGATGGATGACTTTTCCGCCAAGCCAGGTGTGCCGAATGTCTATGGACTGGTCGGGGCCGAAGCGAATGCCATCGAGCCGGGCAAGCGCATGCTCTCGAGCATGAGTCCGACTTTTGTGGAGCATGACGATCGGCTGGCAATTCTCGGCACACCGGGCGGTAGTCGGATCATTACCATGGTGCTGCAGGGGATCCTGGGTTTTGTCGACGGCCATGATGCGCAAACCATTGTCGGTCTGCCACGTTATCACCATCAATACCTGCCGGATCAGGTGCAGTATGAACCGCAGGCTTTGACGTCGGAGCAGCAGCGGGAGCTGGCCAGCCGGGGCCATGTACTGACAGAGCTGAACGACCGTTACGGCAATATGCAGATGGTGATCCGGGATCGGTTAAAGGACAAGATAGAGGCCGCCAGCGATCCGCGTGGCGAGGGATTGGCTATCAGCCGTTGACATTTATCAGACAGGTTAGCGGCGGGGAGATCGGGGCTCTTTGATGGCATGATGGTAAAAGCAGTAATCAAGTTTATGATTCTTGGCGTAGTACATGGCTACATCGGCCCGGTGTAGCAGGGCGGTGCGAGCGTACGTCATTCATGCGTGATGCAATTTCGCACAGCAGCATATCAGCTGATTAACTTCGATAATATTGCTGCGTGATCGCTGACAATTCGGGAATCGATAATCAACAGGTGTGGAACCCGGGCGACCAGTTCGATCAGTTCCTTCGCATTGACTTTGTTAACGCTATTTCTCTGAAGCGCACAAAGTATATCGGCAGGAATCGGGCTTGCTGATAGGATCCGCAAAGACAGCATTCCCTTGCCGTGTACTGAATTCATTATTAGTTACTGCTGATATGGTCTCAGCGTTGACAGTGGCGGCAATAATAGCTGGCGCGTTGGCTGATTACCACCTGCCGCAGCGGCTTACCACACTGGTGGCAGGGTTCTTGTTCACGTTCATAGACGTGTAATTGCTGGCGAAAATAACCGGGCTTGCCGTCACTGGCGGTGAAATCTCGCAGTGTGGTTCCCCCCTGACGAATCGCTGCCTCGAGGACCTGTTTGATGGCATTCACCAGACCTGCATAGCGAGCCCGGGCGATCCGACCGGCCGCGCGCCCGGGATGAATACCGGCCAGGTAGAGGGCTTCATTGGCGTAGATATTACCGACACCGGTGACGACTTTACTGTCCATGATGAAAGCCTTGATCGTCAGCCTGCGACCGCGTGACTTTTGCCACAGGTAGTCAGCATCGAATTGTTCCGACAATGGCTCGGGTCCCAGCGCTGCCAACAGTTTATGTCGCGAGGGGTTTTCGCGAGTCCACAATACCGCGCCAAAGCGGCGCGGATCGCGCAGGCGCAGACACTGCTCGTTGTCCAGCACGATATCGACATGATCATGTTTTTGCGCCGGCGTATGGCCCGGCAGAATCCGCAGGCTGCCGGACATGCCAAGATGAATGATCAGTGTCCCCTTGTTCATTCGCAATAACAGGTATTTGCCTCTGCGATCGATCTGTTCAATGACCTGTCCCTGTAACAAGGCATTGAGATTGCGTGGGATTGGCCAGCGCAATTGCCGCTGGCGCACGACGACCTCGCGCACGGCTCTGCCTTGCAGGTGCGGGGCAATGCCCTTGCGGGTGGTTTCCACTTCAGGTAGCTCAGGCATGGGTGATCACGTCCGGTGTCCTGGTCTGTTCTCTGGGCTGGTTATCTCACCACGAAGTCACGAAGCCGCGAAGTAAAATTAAATCACTTCGTTTCTTCGTGACTTCGTGGTGAGCGCTCAAGTTCGGGTTCGGGGATGGCTTCGGGCAGTTGCAGCAACTGTTGACGAATATCCTCGTTGATAATATAGCGCAGGCGCAGATCGTGGCGCAGCAGGGTGGGCTGTCCATCTTTTTCCTGCAGGCTGAACCGCACGGGTGTCTTTCGATCCGCCAGCTCGACCTGGATATCTGCGGCAGGGAGCACATCCATCTCCACCGGCTCCAGGCGTACGGCCTGGGCGGTACGCCAGTTGGCCACCAGTTCGGTCATGGCATCGGCTGAGCGGTCTTCGCGTGGTGGTTGCAGTTGCCACTGGCCTTCCTGCAGTGCGAGTTGCAGCTGCGGCAGTTGCAGGGCGGTTATCTTGCCCGGGGGTAACAGGGCATGGCTGAGATAACCGGTGGCCGGGCTGGCGGTATGGTAGTAATGGGTGTCGGGCACCAGATACAGGCGATCTGCCATGCGGATATAGCGCTGCTGTGACAGGGGCTCGGTGTCGCCGAAGGCGATGCGCAGTGTCTCATTATAGGTCACTGTGGCGCGCGGTTGATCGAGCCCGTAGTGCGCGGGATCGAGCTCCGTCAGATCGTGGGCACCGGCATACTCGGCCTGAAGCAGACGCAACAGGGCCTGAACCCGGTAATCATTGGCCGCCGCGGCGTAGGGCGTTTGCATATACCAGACGTCCTGCTTTTTATACAGGGTAACGGGCTGTTCCGCTTCGCGCTGTAATTCGATGCGCGTGACCTCCTCGGGAGCCAGATCAGTCAGGCGTTTCGGCTGGGCCTGATCGGACTCCCGGGGGGTATAGAACACCACCAGGGCCAGGATAATAACGACCAGCAACAGGGCCAGATTGAGCAGTAGCCGGGAGCGCATCAGGGTTTACGACGTTGCCACCAGATGTACAGGCCATAGCCGAATAACAGCAGCGGCAGGCCGAACAGGAACAGCAAGCCGAGGATCGACCAGATCAGCGAGTCAAATGTCAGCTCGGTATCCGGTGCGGTGCGCGAGGGGATATCGATAAACGCGTCATCATGACTCAGCCAGTTGATAATGTTGTAGCCGAGATCCTGGTTGCCCTGGTTGCCGAGATAGGCATTGGCGAGAAAGTCGCCGTCACCCAGTACCGCGATGCGTTGTCCGGCGGCGTCATTACCGGCCTGTTCCTCTTCCGCCGAAGCAGGAGTCAATGCAACACCGATGTGCAACGGTCCGGCTGTGTCTTCGCCTTCGTCATAGTTGACCGCACCATCGAGCTTGCCGGTTTCCGCCCAGCTGCGCGGAACAGTCTGTAAAAACGGTTCGGCGTTAAAACGGTTGTCAGACGACGTCGTGATGGCGGCAGCGCGCGGAAACAGGGTCATCAACCGAAAGTCGCGGGTAATTGGATGTGAGCTGGCACTGTAGTCGGCGACGACCGCAAAAGTCGGATCATTAATGCCAAACTTTCGGGTCGAGGGATCAACGATAGTGCCCGGGACAAACTCCAGGCCAAGTTCCTGCGACAGGGGCTGCAGGCCATACAGCTCGCCCGGATCATGCAGCCAGAGCAGGTTGCCGCCGTTGCGCACATAGTCGCGAATGATCTCGACCTCGCCCGGCAGGTAATCCAGTTGCGGCCCGGCGATCACCAGCGCGGCGGTATCGGCGGGAATGGCGGGGTTGTCGCTGAGCCTGAGGGTGCTGCTCTTGATCCCCTTGTCGCGCAAATGTTCGGTAAAGCGGCCGTAGTCGTGGTTGGCCTGTCCCTCGGGATTGCGCTCGCCATGTCCGGTGACAAAGACGATATGTTTTTCGCCGCTGCGCAGCAGTTGCTGCAGGGTATTGGTCAACGCCGCCTCACTGATATCCTGAACGTGTTCGCTGCGATCGTTATACGTGACAACCAGCTCACCATCGACACTGATATCGTATTTACGGGTCATCTCCGGTTCGGTTTCCGGGTTGACATAGCGAATATGAATATTGTCCTTGTGTTGCTGATAGCGTTCGATCATCTCGGCAATATTGCGCCGGGTCGAGACCAGGTTACCGCTGCGCGCGAAAGCGAGGATCTCCACCGGCCCCTCCATACGCTCCAGCAGGGTTATCGTTGCCCTGGACAGGGTATGTCGCCCGGAAGCGGTCCAGTCACTTTCGTATTTATAATGCAGGCTGAGCCAGGCCAGCAGGCCCACGATGGCCAGAAACAGTACTACAAACAGGATGTTCTGCATGCGAATCTGCAGGCGGCTTCTGGGCGTGACTTGCATGGTTATCAGAATTCCATATAAGGCTTAGTGTTGCAGACGATCCGCATCCAGGCGGCGGATGCTGAGCACGAGAAATACCGCAATAAACAACAGAAAATAGAATATGTCAGCAGTGCTGAACAGGCCGCGGCTCAGGGCCTCGAAATGGCGCAGTATGGAAATATATTCCAGTAGCCCGCTGGCAGCGGTATCCTCCGCCTGATCGCCGGCCCAGTCGATAATCCACAACAACAACAGGGCGCCAAAGGTACTGATGGCGGCAATGGTCGGTTGCAGCGTCAGGGTCGAGAGAAACAGGCCGATGGCGGCAAAGCAGGCCGCCAGCAGGAACAGGGCAAGGAACATGGCCAGTAACAGGCCGAGATCAAGCGGTCCGCCGAGCAACAGCGACAGCGGCATAATACTGATCAGCAGACAGGCCAGCAGCAAAAAGCCGAGCAGCCCCAGGTATTTGCCGAGAATAATTTCAGTCATGGACAGCGGCGCGCTGAACAGCAGGGCGATGCTGCGGTTGCGGCGTTCTTCGCTGATGATACGCATGGTTAACAGCGGCACCACCATCATGAAGATAAACGCGGCACTGCCATAGAGCTGGGCGACCACCAGTTCGGTGGCGCCGGGCGGGGATTCCAGGTTCTGTAGCCGGGGTTGCAGGTTGATAAAATCGTCAAGCGAGGTCAAAAACAGATACGCCAGAATAAACTGCATCACCGCCAGAATCGACCAGGCCAGTGGTGACAGAAACAGTGTCCGCAGTTCGCGTTGCGCCAGAGTGAACACCATCATGCCGCCTCTATCTCCCCGTCGCTTTGTTCCGAGCTGGTGATTTCGACAAAGATATGTTCCAGCGTCTTGTGTTCCGGGGTCAGTTCGAACAGGCCCCAGCCCTGTTCGACGGCCTGCTGGGCAATCGCCCCGGCCGGACTCGCCTCTACCGCATGGTGCAGGCGAAAGCGGTTGTTATCCAGTGCCTGTACTTCATTAACACCGGGCAGGGCACTCAGGATCTTTTGTGCCGGTGGCTGATGCAACCCGAGGATCAGGCTGGTCGCCTGCATGCGACGATCAAGATTGTCGATATGATCGCTGAATACCAGCTGGCCGCGATTGATGATCTGTACCCGGTCGCAGGTCATTTGCACTTCGGGCAGAATATGGGTGGAGAGGATCACGCCGTGTTCCTCGCCCAGCTCCCGGATCAGTTCGCGGATTTCGCGGATCTGGATCGGATCCAGTCCCACGGTGGGTTCATCCAGGACCACGATCGCCGGAGAATGGATGATCGCCTGGGCAATCCCGACCCGTTGCTGGTACCCCTTGGAGAGATTGTTGATCAGTCGCCGACCGACCTGTTCCAGGCCACAGCGCTGTTTGGCATGGTCGACGGCCCTGCCGATGGTATCGCGCCGCAGACGATTAAGCCGGGCGCAAAAGCGCAAATACTCGTCCACGGTCAGTTCACGATACAGGGGTGGTTGTTCCGGCAGATAACCGATTTCGGCTTTGGCCTGTTTGGGCTGGTCAAGCAAGTCAAGGCCGTTGATGCGAATGCGTCCGCTGGTGGGCGCCAGATTGCCGGTGATAATCTGCATGGTGGTGGTCTTGCCGGCGCCGTTGGGGCCGAGGAAGCCGAGGACTTCACCCCGTTGCAGCTCGAAGCTGACATCCCTGACGGCAACCAGACCGGCATAACGCCGGGAAAGATGTTCCACGCTGATCAGACTGTTATTACGCATGCGGGTTAATGGTTGCCGTGGTTATTATAAATGTCATACCGGGGCGAAATTATAAGCTTCTGTGTTCCGGTGACAAGCCCGCAATGTCGTTTTGACCAGGATGATACAATCGACCGCGAATCCGGAGGGAATGGCTTACCCATGAGTGTATTACTCGGTGTCGATACCGGCGGGACCTTTACCGATTTCGTGCTGTATCGGGAGGGCAGGATCACCACGCACAAAGTGCTGTCCACCCCGGCGGCGCCGGAGGCGGCGATCCTGCAGGGTGTGCGCGATCTGCAACTGGATCAATTGCCGGTCGGAACCCCTTTTTATATCGTGCACGGGTCCACCGTGGCGACCAATGCGGTGCTGGAAGGCAAGGGGGCGCGTACTGTTTTTATCACCAACCGCGGACTGGGCGAGATGCTGCGCATCGGGCGCCAGACCCGGCGCGAGCTGTATAACCTGCAGCCCCCCACGGTGGCACCGCCAGTGCCGCCGGATCATTGCCTGGAGACGGGCGGGCGTCTGGCCGCGGACGGCAGTGTCATCGAACCGCTCACCGGGGCCGATCTGCAGCAGTTACGCGAGGCGGTTGTGCGCCTGCAGCCGGAAGCGGTGGCGATCAATTTGCTGTTCTCCTATCTGGATGATCGCTTTGAAAAGCAGATCGAGGCGGCCCTGCCGCCCGGGCTGTTTATCTCCCGCTCCTCGCGGGTGTTGCCGGAATACAAAGAGTATGAGCGGGGCATGACCACCTGGCTCAACGCCTGCGTCGGACCGCGGGTGGAGGGTTATCTGCAGCGTCTGCAACAGGGCGTGCCGCAGGCGCATATCACGGTGATGCAAAGTTCCGGGGGGACTATTGCCGCCCGCCAGGCCGGGGAGGAGGCGGTGCACATGTTGCTCTCCGGCCCGGCCGGCGGACTGGCCGCGGCCCGCTATATCGGCGAACAGGTCGGTTGCCGGCGCCTGCTGACCTTCGATATGGGCGGCACCTCGACCGATGTGGCGCTGATCGACGGGGCGCTCAGGCTCACCAGTGAAGGGCATATCCGGGAGTATCCGGTGGCGGTGCCGATGGTTGATATGCATACCATCGGTGCCGGCGGTGGCTCGCTGGCGAGCGTGGATGCCGGTGGGTTGTTGCAGGTGGGCCCCGAGTCGGCCGGTGCCGATCCCGGTCCGGCCTGCTATGGCCGCGGCGGCAGGCGGGCCACCGTGACCGATGCCAATCTGCTGCTGGGGCGCCTGCGCCCCGGCGCGTTTCTCGGGGGCAATATGACGCTGGATGGGGCGGCAGCGGAAGCGGCAGTGGCGGAGATTGCCCGCCAGCTCAACCTGTCGCCCGCCGAGGCGGCCGAAGGGATCCTGCGGCTGGCCAACGAGCATATGGCCCACGCCCTGCGGGTTATGTCCGTGCAGCGGGGGATCGATCCACGCCAGCTGGCGCTGGTTTCCTTTGGCGGGGCCGGCGGGTTACACGTCTGTGCCCTGGCCGAGGCGTTGAACATGCAACAGGCCATCGTCCCGGTCTACGCCGGGGTGTTGTCCGCGCTGGGCATGCTGGTGGCGCCGCGCGCCCGGCAACTGTCGCGGACGCTGGGAGGGCTGTTACGCGATCGGGATAATGCCACACTGGATAACGCGTTCCGGGCGCTGATCGAACCGGGCCTCGAGGCCATGCAGCAGGAAGGCGTCGCGCGGGAGACGATCGAGGTGCAGCCCAGTGTCGATCTGCGTTACCAGGGGCAGTCCTATTATCTCAATGTCTCCTGGCAGAACATCGACCAGGCCACGGCCGACTTTCATGCCCAGCACGAACAACGCTATGGCCATCGACTCGCGCTGCCGGTGGAGCTGGTCAATCTGCGTGCGGCGTTGCAGCGTCCCCCTCAGGAGATCGTGTTACAGGCCGTCAGCCGGGGTGAACCGGCTGAGCCTTATGAATACGTTGACCTGCATGGGATCGAGACACCGGTGCCGGTCTATGCCAGGGAAGAACTGGTCGTGGGCCAAACCCTTCGCGGCCCGGCACTGGTCACCGAAACCGTCTCCACCACTTATCTGGCACCGTACTGGCAGGCCCGGGTGCATGAGACAGGCTGTTTGTTATTAACCCGGATCTGACAGGCGATCGGTGTTGAACACAGCCAGGCGGCCAGCAGCTATAAAAAAACCCGCTGACGGGGCAGCGGGTTTTTTGGGGTTCAGCGCGTGTTGCGTCGAACGGGTTACTTGATCTTCGCTTCCTTGTAGGCCACGTGCTTGCGGACCACCGGATCGTATTTTTTCACTTCCATCTTTTCCGGCATGTTGCGCTTGTTCTTGGTCGTGGTATAGAAGTGGCCGGTGCCGGCGCTGGAGACGAGTTTGATTTTGTCACGCATGATAGTAACTCCTTACACCTTTTCGCCGCGGCGACGCAGGTCCTCGAGGACGACCTCGATACCCTTCTTGTCGATAACACGCATGCCCTTGCTGCTGACACGCAGTTTTACCCAGCGGTTCTGCGATTCCACCCAGAAGCGGTGGGTATGCAGGTTGGGCAGAAAACGGCGACGGGTTTTGTTATGAGCATGGGAGACGTTGTTCCCGCTCATCGGACGTTTGCCAGTCACTTGACAGACTCTGGCCATGGTTATTCTCCAAAAATCGGCTGCACAATGCGTCAAAGAGCGCGAATTTTACGGATTTCCCGCCAGCCTTACAAGCCCAATTCCCCCTAAAGTGCCGTATTGCGCGGATTTTGGGAAAGCTGTTGGTCGGTGCCGGTGTTCCTCGTCACTCGTCACTCGTC
>JBKGZJ010000016.1:0-25118 GCA_046545635.1 Thiohalophilus sp.
ACCGGTAACCCTCACTTTTTCAAGTCAGGTGTCAGATTAAGTCGAAACTAATACATATTATGTTCGTACAACCGGGTCTTTAAACTCCAGCTCCCGTCTTGAAACCAGGGAAATAAATTTATCTGCTCCGCGCCTTTGCGTCTCTGCGACCTCTGCGTTAATTTACCGGTAATCATCTTTATTCCAACCTGGTACTGTGACATGTCTGTAGCCGTGCATGATGCGATCCGTGAGCGCCACTCCACGCGCGCCTATCTGGACAAACCGGTGGCACGCGAAACAGTGGAAGCGGTTCTGGAGCTGGCCCGCTGGGCGCCTTCCGGGGTCAATACCCAGCCGTGGCAGGTCTGCGTGGTGCAGGGCGAGACCAGGCAACAACTTGGCGAGGCCATTATTCAGGCCCGCGACAACGGCCAGAGTGAAAATCCCGATTACCAGTATTACCCGCGCGAATGGTTCTCGCCTTACAGGGACCGGCGTAAAGCCTGCGGTCTGGCCCTGTATCAGGCACTCGATATCGGCCGCGAGGATCGCGACAAACAGAAAGCCGCCTGGTACCGCAATTACCGTTTTTTCGACGCGCCCGTCGGTCTGCTGTTTCTGATCGATGCCCGTCTGGAGAAAGGCTCCTGGCTGGACATGGGCATGTTCATCCAGAACGTGATGCTGGCCGCCAAAGGCTTTGGCCTGGACACCTGCCCCCAGGCCTCGCTGGCCGAGTACCCGGACCTCGTCCGCCGGCAGCTCGACCTTCCGCCCGAGTTACAGGTGGTCTGCGGCATGGCCCTCGGTTATGCCGATCCCGATCATCCGGTCAACCGGTATCGCCTGGAACGGCTGGCCGTCGACGAGTTCAGTCGGTGGTATAAGTAACAGGGCCGAGTGACGAGGGACGAGTAACGAGGAAAACAACCTGTTTCAATTTGGTGTGTAATTCACGCTCAACGATGGAACAGCATCTTGCAAAATGACTGACAAGCAATCTTCCTCTTCTCCTCGTCATTCGTCCCTCGGCCCCCGGCCCTTTTTGTATAGAGGACGCTTCGCCCCCTCGCCCACCGGCCCGCTCCATTTCGGTTCGCTGATCGCCGCCGTGGGCAGTTATCTGCAGGCCCGGCAGCAGGGTGGTCAGTGGTGGTTGCGAATCGAGGACATCGATCCGCCGCGCGAGGTTGCCGGGGCCGGTGATGCGATCATTGCATTGCTGGCGGCCTACGGTTTCGAGTGGGACGATCTGAGTTATCAGAGTCAACGCCGGCGGCTGTATGAGGAGGCGCTGGCGCAATTGCAACAACAACAGCTGATCTATCCCTGCACCTGCACGCGACGCCGGTTGCGTGAGCAGCAGGGGAATAAGCCGGGACCGCTGGTTTATCCAGGGACCTGCCGTTTGCGCCGCTTTCCGTTACGGGACCGCCATGCCGTGCGTGTGCTGACGAGCGACGCGGTGATTCGCTTTGAGGATCGGGTGCAAGGCACCCACTGCTGTGATCTGGAAAACGAAGTGGGAGATTTTGTCCTGCATCGGGCGGACGGTTATTTCTCCTATCAGCTGGCCGTGGCCCTGGATGATGCCGAACAGGGGATGACCGAGGTGATTCGCGGCAGTGATCTGCTCGACTCGACCCCGCGTCAGATCCATGTGCAGCAACAGCTGGGCTGGAATCCGCCCGCGTACGGCCATCTGCCGATCGCACTGGGAGCAAATGGCCAGAAACTGAGCAAGCAGACCGGTGCCAGGGCGCTGCGCCACGACCAGCCGCTGGGGAACCTGTCCCGGGCGATGCAGTTTCTGGGGCATCCCGTTCCCGAGGAGATACAACAGGGTACACTACAGCGTTTCTGGGACTGGGCGATCGCCGAGTGGTCACTGGCGCGGGTTCCCGACCAGAACGAAACCCCGATGCGGATCGATCACGATATTCTGGTCTGACAGCCCGGCTCAGCGTGATCCGCCACCACCCCCCGCGGATGGAATGTTAAACTTCAGGCCGTTTTGCCGATAAGAGTAAACCATGACGCAACCGACCCCCACCTATCTGGAAGCATTTCGCGGCAGCTTCACCAGCATGCTGCGCTGGCCGCAACTGGATCAGTTATGGCAAACACTGCGCAATCAGGAAAAGGCCTGGTACATCTATGCCGTGGGCGAAGCGCCGCCGGAACAACCCGTCGATGCCCGACAACTCGATACCTTTATTAATGAAATCGACAAATTATTACGCACTGAACATGACGAGGATTACTGCGGCATCGTCTATGTCGATCGGCCGGACGATCCGGGCTTTATAAAAATCTACGATCCCAACAATCTCGGCGTCTCCTGCGGCTTCAGCAACAATCCCCCCCTGCCCGGTTGGGTGTTGTCCCTGATCAGACCGGTTGATCTCAAGGCCGCCTTGCCGCCGCCGGGTAATCGTCGCCGCTGGTGGCAAACGCTGTTCAAGTCCCGGGATACGGCAAGTTAACGATTACAGCCCTGTCGGGACCCACCCGACTTTGCCGGGAGTTCCGCCAAAGCTTCTCCGGATAGCGTTGCCAAACCCGTATTCGCATCCATTTGAAGTTGCTGTTTTGTGAAGGCCTTCCCCGACTTGCCGCAAACACCTTTGTCCGCCACAAAATATTAGTACATTACAATCTTCCGATATACTTAACGGCTTGTTAATCATTGCTGGGGGGATTGCGAAATAACTGCTAATGTTGAATCATGCAATATAGCTTTTACTTTTGCCCCAGGGATGTGCATAGTTAAAGCGATAACAACAGCGGACTGCAACAGTCCTTGAACAACAACAATCCACCATACCTAACCATACAAGGGGGTAACGTAATATGGATGCGAAAATCGTTTGGCTATTCATATTCGTTGCACTGTACTGGGGTTACTGCATCTTCTGGGGTATCAGGGGGGCAATGACCGCCAAAACCGCGTCGGATTACTTCATCGCAGGACGAAGTATTTCGCTGTGGGTTTTTGTACTGGCTGCAACGGCAACATCCTTCTCCGGCTGGACATTCATGGGCCACCCCGGACTGTTGTATCGCGACGGGTTCCAGTATGCCTACGCCTCGTTCTATGCCATAACCATTCCCTTTACCGGGGTGCTGTTCCTCAAGCGGCAATGGATTCTGGGCAAGCGCTTCGGTTTCGTCACGCCGGGGGAAATGTTCGCCAACTATTTCAAAACCGACTCGATCCGCCTGCTGGTGGTTCTGGTCGCCCTGATCTTCTCGGTGCCCTACCTGGGTCTGCAGCTGCGCGCCTCCGGCTTCCTGTTCAACGTGCTGACCGACGGTATGCTCGGCGTCGACGTTGGCATGTGGCTGTTGTCCGCGGTGGTGCTGATCTACGTCGCCTCCGGCGGGCTGCGCGCGGTGGCCTATGTGGACACCCTGCAGGCCATCATGCTGGCGGTGGGGATTGTCGCCATTGGCCTTATTGCCCTCAATTACGTCGGCGGCTGGGATCGACTCAACGACGGCATTGCGGCCCTGTCACAGTTTGACGAGAAACGCACGCCAGAGGGTTACAGTCACTACATTGCGATTCCCGGCGTCATTCAGTTCGTCTCCGGACTCGGAGTGGAAAATCCGGTCGGTGGCGCCTGGACCGCGATCATGGTGCTGACCTACATGTTCGCCCTGATGGGGATCCAGTCCTCGCCGGCGTTCTCCATGTGGGCCTTCTCCAACCACAATCCGAAGCCGTTCGCCCCGCAACAGGTCTGGGCCTCGTCCTTCGGGATCGGGATCATCCTGATGGTGTTCACCGCCATTCAGGGCCTGGGGGGCCACTTCCTGGGCGCCGATACGGCGTTTTTGGCGGCCCATCCGGAGCTGGTCAATAACGCCATGGCCGAAGGCCTGCACGGTACCGACCTGATGGATTCCGAGGGCAAACAGGGCATGCTGGTTCCCCAGTATATCTACCTGCTGGGTGAAGCGACCCCCTGGTTTGCCGGCCTGCTGGCGGTCTGCGCGCTGGCGGCCATGCAGTCCACCGGCGCGGCCTACATGTCCACCGCCGGCGGTATGCTGACCCGGGATCTGCTCAAGCGCTATGTGCTGCCCAACGCCACCCACGTCCAGCAGAAACTCTGGGGGCGGATTGGCGTCGCGATCATCGTGCTGGCGGCGCTGATGGTGGCCACCACCGCGACCGACGCGCTGGTATTGCTGGGCGGCCTGGCGGTGGCTTACGGCTTCCAGATGTGGCCCGCGCTGATGGCGGTCTGCTACTTCCCGTGGCTGACCCGTCAGGGTGTCGTCCTGGGACTGATTGCCGGTCTCATCGCCGTGACCCTGACCGAGAAGATCGGCGCGGATCTCATGCCGTGGGGCCGCTGGCCGTGGACCATCCACTCCGCCGGCTGGGGAATCATCTTTAACCTGGGTATTGCCGTCATTGTCTCCTTCTTCACCCAGAACAAGGCAGAGCATGATCACAAGATGACCTACCACAGCTTCCTGCGCGAGCATGCCACCATCTCGCCCGCCAAGAAGAAACTGGTACCGACCGCCTGGATCATCACCCTGGTCTGGTTCTTCTTCGGCATCGGCCCGGGTGCGGTCATCGGCAACTGGATCTTCGGCAACCCGAACGATCCCAGCACCTGGCTGTTTGGCATGCCCTCTATCTGGGCCTGGCAGATCCTGTGGTGGGCACTGGGCGTGTTCATGATGTGGTTCCTGGCCTACAAGATGGAAATGTCGACGGTTCCGGAGAAGGAAGTCCAGGTCCTGCATGAAGACATCGGCGATATTCATATGGACGTGGATAAACCGTAAACTTCATCACAGGCAACAGATAAAGGGAGGGCTGAAAAGCCCTCCCTTTTCTTTCCCCTTCTTGAAATTTGTAATACGATACCGCGTATGCTCTATTTTATTATTTCAGTACTGGTGCTTGCCGCGCTGCTGTTTTTCCCCGTCAGTAAATTGATCTGGGTATTCAGCGTACGCCGCCTGCAACGCAAGACCAAAACCGAATTGACCCAGGCGGAGATTGACGGACAACTCAATCGCGCCCGCTTTATCAGTATTTTTCTCTGTCTGATATTTTCTTTCCTGTTTAACCTGCAAATCACAGGACTGCCGACCAATGGATGATCCGGTTTACCGAATACTCAAGGCACTGGCTATCGGCCTGGGACTGCTCTGGCTGGGCTGGATGGTCTATGAAGGGCTGGCCCGCGAACATGTGCCCGGGGAGAAGGCCTACGAGGCGGCCAACCGCCATTTCGAGGACGGCCGTTTTGACGAAGCCATTGCGGAATATGATCACGCCCTGCAAGCAAACAGCGACCTGTTGCCCGCACTGCGCGGCAAGGCGCGCAGTCTTATGCAGCTCAAGCAATACGACAGGGCGCTTTCCCTGTTCAACCAGGCTATCGAACAGGATCCCGAGTTTGCGCCAACCTATGCCAATCGCGGTATCCTGCACGATCGCATGGGACGCTTCGAAGAAGCGATCAAGGATTATGAAAAGGCACTCGAACTGATGCCGGAGCTGGCGGACGGCCCCAGCTGGATTACCCGCTTTTTAAGGCTGCAGCCGGAGAAGCCCCCGACCATCGAAGATCGGGCCCGCTATCTGAAAGAACAGCTGGCCTTACCCGAGGAGGAACGCAAGCTGCACGATCCCGAGCAGGATGAACAGCAGCGCAGTTACAAGATGTGAGGTTCAGACAACCCCGATAATATCGACCAGTAACACCCGCACGCAGAACAGCAGGGCGATGGAGCCGAACAGCAGATGACCGATCTCCGTCTCCCCGCTTTCATCCCGATACGTCAGACCGTGATAGGCGATCAACGCGGTAATCAGGACAAAAAACCAGTCAAGCATGGGTAACCCCCGTGAATTATTATTCTAAGTCTTCCCGGGCAACAATACACCGTTCAAGCCGACACGACCACCCTGTAACAGCCTCTGCCGTCCGCTCGCATCGTGACCTGGCGGATTTGACTATATTGAAGTTTCCGGCATGGACAACCAGCCATCTCATCGTCGTCGGGGATACTTAAACAACCCTGCCCCCGACAAAGCGGGTATTCATCCCGCTGTTTTGTGTGCAATCCGCGCTTTTAAAGCCTGCCATAAACTACAAAGTACTGGTATTAATAACAGGGCGGGAAGTAACACTGCTGGCCGAGCAGCATCCATTCAGGGGAGTGGCTGGCGAGGATGATGAGAAACACCAGCAGGAAAACCAGACCTGAAAACAGACGCAGTCCCCGGCGTAATCCGGCGTGCCCCGCGGACAAACACGCCATACCCATTGTGGACGTATCCAGCTGGTGTCGACGCGCGAGTTTTAATACGTGCCGTGCGTAATGCCGGACCCAGAAAGGCACCTCGTCCCGGAACATATAACGGGCAAACTCATATTCCAGTTTTTCAGGGGTGGCCGGCTCGCCATACCAGGCCTCGTAGGCCAGCTCAAACAACCTGAATTCACTGATATCCAGTAGCCCGACGGCATCCAGCAGCGCCTGCAGATCCGGGGGAAGCGGTTTGTCAGGGAAAAGAAACATGCGGGCACCTGTGCTGCCGGTTTGGTCATGTTTCTGTCAGTATAGTATATTCAGTTGAAATCACCGGTGGCTGAGTGCATGGGCGATCCCGCAAAGACACAACTGAATACCTTGCCATTACTGCGCGATTTACCCGGTGAGGATCGGGACGCCCTGCAACGCGTTGGCGCCCGGCACCGGCTCGAGGGCGGTGCTGTCCTGTTCCGGGAAGGTGATGTCTATCCGGGCAGACTCTATTTGCTGATCGAGGGGCGTATCGGGATCCGTCGCCAGGATGGCCTGCAATTTGAAGTCGCCCCCGGCGAATTGCTCGGTCTCTCCAACTACCTCGACAAGAGCCCTTATCACTCCACCGCCACCGCCCTCACCCCGGTCGAATTGCTGGAAATTCCGGATGCGGCCCTGAAACAACTGGAAAGCAGCCACCCGGCCATTGCCGATCTGATCAGTCGCACCATTGCCGAGCGCATTCGGACCCGTTCCTGGCGCAGTCAGGTCGAACAGGGGCCGCTCGCCCAACCGGTGCGAAGCATCATGAAATCCCCGCTGTCGACCTGCCACACCGGCCTGAGCCTGCGCGAAGCCTTTCTTATCATGCAGGATCGCAAAATCGGCAGCCTGGGCGTACTGGACGACAATGACGAACTGTTCGGCGTCCTGACCTATGCCGGACTGGCCGAGGCCCTGGCGCTGAAGGGCGTCACGCCCGGGCACCCGCTGGACGAGGCAGCCTGTGATACGCCGCGCACCATCGACTCCACGGCGCCCGTCTGGCAGGCCCATGATCTGCTCTCGAGTTACAACACCAAGTATTTGATCGTGACTGAAGATGCGCGCCCGGTCGGCCTGGTCTCCCAGACCGATCTGTTGCGTTCGCTGATCAGTGCCGACAACAGTCTCCTCGAACGCATTGATCAAGCCCGGACACTGGATGAATGCCGCCGGCACTATGACAATCTGTATCAGTACGCCAGTCAGTGCCAGCAGACCAATCGTTATACCAGTCAGGCCGTGCGCCTGTTAAGCCATGCCCATCTGCACCTGCAACGCCGGGTCGTGGAACTGACCCTGGCCGAGATGGCGAGCGAACACGGACCGCCGCCGTGTCGTTATGCCCTGCTCATTATGGGTTCCGGTGGCCGACAGGAAATGCTGCTCAATCCGGATCAGGACAACGGTCTGATCATCGACGATCGCGACGGGCCTCCCGATGCCGGGACCCTCGACTGGTTTGAGCAATTCGCCGAAAAGCTCAATCCCAACCTGGATCAGGCGGGCTATATTCTCTGCCCCGGCGATATCATGGCGCGTAACCCGATGTTTCGCAAAACACTCTCCCAGTGGCAACAACAATTCACTCATCTGGTGAACAAACCCAATCTCAAGGGCGCCGTCTGGTCCAACATCGTATTTGATTTTGACACCCTGTATGGCGATGACAGTCTGACCTATACCCTGCGCCGGCACCTGTTAAATGCGCTGCAGGAAAATACCCGATTGCTGGATTACATGGTCGAACACGATGCCGAGGGCAAACCGGCCATCGGCCTGTTCAACCGGCTGGTGACCTCGGACACGGAACAGGACAGGGGCAGTATCGATATCAAGCGCAATGGCCTGCGGATTATCGCCGATGCCGCCCGGGTCTATGCCCTGGCCAACGGTATCACTCAGCGCAATACCCTCGATCGGCTCAAGGCACTGGTACACCGAGGGGTACTCAGTGCCGATCTGGTGGATGCCGTAAGTTTTGCCTACGAGGAACTGCTGGACATGATTCTGCAAAACCAGATTCAGCAGAAACGGACACAACAGCCGCTGGACAAACGCATTTATCCGGAGCAACTCACCGACCAGATGCGCTCCTTGCTGCGCATGTCCATGCGCGCCATTAAACGTCTGCAGGACCGCCTGCAGGGTCAGTTCGGGCGCGCGGCATTTTAACCCATGGCTTCCACTTCCCTGCTGCAGGCGCTCTATCGCAAACTGTTCGGCCAACGGGAACCGCCGGATGATCCGGCCCTGCATCGTCTCTGGGAGGCCTGTCGGCTGACCAACCGTCGCAGTCTGCTGCTCACCCCGGTGGATCAATGCCGATTCGTGGTCATGGATACCGAAACCACCGGCTTTCAGGCCTACGGGGGCGATGAGATCGTCTCCATTGCCCTGCTCGAATACGACGGCCTGCGGCCGACCGGCCGCGAATATTACCAGCTCATCAATCCGCAACGACCAATTCCGGACGCGTCCCGCCAGATTCACGGTATCGACGACAGCGATGTCCGCAATGCCCCGACCCTGAAAGATGTCCTGCCGGAAGTACTCAACTTCCTGCAGGACAGTGTGCTGGTTGGCCATCATCTGCAGTTCGATCTGCGTTTTCTCAACCGGACCCTGGTTGAATGGCTCGGCTGCCAAATCAAACACCCCACGCTCGACACGATGCTGATGTATCAGGCCTGGAGCGGACGCCTGGCCCATTACGAGCTGGAGCAGGTCGCCAAAGCCTGTCATGTCGAGGTTTTGCAACGGCACACGGCGCGCGGTGACGCGCGCACCGCCGCCGGGATTTTCGAAGTCCTGGCCGGGCGCCTGGTAGATCCCGGGGCTCCGGTTAAATCGCTTATAAATCAGCAAGTTACAAACGAATAGCAGCGGCTGTACCGGACCGAAACGCTTGAAGCGCCGGGGCAGTCCTGTTAAAAAGAGTGCATGAGAACCCCACTTGCCGAGATCCTGTTGCACCACCCGGTGAGTCGTCGAATCGGCTGGGTTCTGTTCGCCATCGTGTTCTACATGAGTGGCGAAAGTTTCGTCATCTGGCTGCTGGAGCCGCACAAGTTCAGCGGCGGCATCCGCTGGCTGGGCGTGGCGGCTTTCCCGGCGTTGTTTATCGCTTTCTTTTTTATTCAACGCCATCTGGGCTGTGCCAGCGGCCGCTGCCCGGTGGACGGCACCGGTACCGAACGCACGAAGTACAGCCACTACCAGCCGCCGCCCGGAATGTAAGACCACCGACTTTCGTTCGAATAACAATTATCAGGAGTCACCCATGTCCCAGGAAAAGATATATGACATCCCCGCCGAGTTCGCCGCCCGGGCCAACATCAGCGAAGCCGACTATCAGGCCATGTATCAACGCTCGATTGACGATCCGGAGGGTTTCTGGGCCGAACAGGCGGAAAAATTCCTCAGCTGGTACAGGCCCTGGGACAGGGTGCTGGACTGGAGCTACGACGCCGATAACCTGTACATCAAATGGTTTGAAGGCGGCAAGCTCAACGTGGCCTACAACTGTATTGATCGTCACCTGGATAAACGCGGCGATCAGACCGCCATCATCTGGGAAGGCGACGACCCGAACGACGCCAAACACATCACCTATCGCGAGCTGCATGAGCAGGTATCAAAACTGGGAAATGTCCTGAAAGAGCGCGGTGTCAAAAAAGGCGATCGGGTCTGCATCTACATGCCCATGATTCCCGAAGCCTGTTATGCCATGCTGGCCTGTGCCCGCATCGGCGCCGTCCATTCCGTCGTCTTCGGCGGCTTCTCCCCCGAATCGCTCAAGGATCGGATTCTGGATTCCGACTGCCGGGTGGTGATTACCGCCGACGAGGGCGTGCGCGGCGGCAAGAGCGTGCCGCTCAAGGCCAATACCGACAAGGCGCTGGAAGAATGCCCGAACGTCCACACGGTGCTGACCGTGCGGCGTACCGGCGGCAAGACCGACTGGCACGACCAGCGGGACATCTGGTATCACGACGCGGTTGAAAAGGCCTCGGCCGACTGCCCGCCCGAGGAGATGGACGCCGAGGATCCGCTGTTTATTCTCTATACCTCCGGCTCCACCGGCAAACCCAAGGGGGTATTGCACACCACCGCCGGCTATCTGCTGTTCACCGCCATCACGACCAAATATACGTTCGATCTGCATGAAGGGGATATCTACTGGTGTTCCGCCGACGTCGGCTGGGTCACCGGCCACAGTTACCTGGTCTACGGTCCGCTGGCCAACGGCACCACCACCCTGTCCTTCGAAGGTGTGCCCACCTATCCCGATGCCTCACGCTTCTGGGAGGTCATCGACAAACACAAGGTGTCGGTTTTCTACACCGCGCCGACCGCCATCCGCGCCCTGATGCGCGAAGGCGAGGCGCCGGTCAAGAAGACCTCGCGCCAGTCCCTGCGGCTGCTGGGTACGGTGGGCGAACCGATCAATCCCGAGGCCTGGGAGTGGTACCACAAGGTGGTCGGCGACGGCCGCTGTCCGGTCGTCGATACCTGGTGGCAGACCGAAACCGGCGGGCATATGATTACGCCGCTGCCGGGTGCCACCCGGCTCAAGCCCGGCTCCGCCACCCGCCCCTTCTTCGGCGTCAAGCCGGGCATCATCGACACCGAGACCAACCAGTTGATCGAGGGCGATGGCGAGGCCACCGGCGCGCTGGTGATTACCCGGCCATGGCCGTCGCAGATGCGTACGGTGTATGGCGATCACCAACGCTTCGTCGATACTTATTTCAAGACCTACCCCGGTTACTACTTCAGTGGTGACGGCGCCCGGCGCGATGCCGACGGCTATTACTGGATCACCGGGCGCATGGATGACGTGCTCAATGTCTCCGGCCATCGCATGGGCACGGCCGAGGTCGAGTCGGCCCTGGTTCTGCATGAAAAGGTCGCCGAGGCCGCGGTGGTCGGTTACCCTCATGACATCAAGGGCCAGGGGATCTATGCCTATGTCACGACCGTCAAGGGTGTGGAACCCAGCGATGAACTGAAGGCGGAACTGCTGGATCTGGTGCGGCAGGAAATCGGTCCAATCGCCAAGCCCGATGTCATCCAGTGGGCACCGGGGCTACCCAAGACCCGCTCCGGCAAGATCATGCGCCGTATCCTGCGCAAGATCGCCGAAAACGATCTGGATAACCTGGGTGATACCTCAACCCTCGCCGATCCGGCCGTAGTAGACGACCTGATCGAAAATCGTGCCAATAAATAATCGAATCATGATTATTTAAATCCACGAGCAAGCGTTTGTGCCATTTTGGGTGCGAAAGGAACGCAAATATGAAAAATGCATTTCTTTTCTACTGGCGTCCTTTCGCGTACATTAGCGGACAATTCTTTTACCGGAAAAATGGCGCACCAATGCCGAACAACCCGCTTGTTACGTTATTTTCGAGCTGTCTGCTCTGCCTGCTCGCGCTTCCGGCCGGTGCCACCGACAAAGACCGCCTGCCGGATAAACTCGAACTCAGTGAATGGGAAGTACCCTGGGGCGGAAGGCCGCGTGATCCCTACGTGGCACCGAACGGCCAGGTCTGGTTCTGCGGCCAGGACGGCAATTACATCGGCCGATTTGACCCCGAAACGGAAACCTTCGAACGTTTCGAGGTTGACAAGGGGACCCATCCCCACAACCTGATCGTCGATAGCGACGGCTTTATCTGGTATGCCGGTAATCGTAACGCGATGATCGGCAAACTCGATCCCGACAGCGGCGATATCACCCGCTTTCCCATGCCCGAAGCGATTGATGATCCACATACACTGGTATTCGACAAGCAAGGCAATATCTGGTTTACCGCGCAGCACAGCAATGTCATCGGCCATCTCAATACCCGCAGCGGCAAGGTGAGACATGTCAAAGTCGATACCCCGCGTGCCCGCCCCTATGGCATCAAGGTCGATCAGCATAATCGCCCCTGGGTTGTGCTGTTGGGTACCAACAAACTGGCCACGGTCGACCCTGCTGATTTTAGCCTGAAAGAGATCACTCTCCCTCGGGAAAGTACTCGCCCCCGACGCATTGAAATCACTCGCGACGGCACTGTCTGGTTTGTCGATTATCGCAGCGGCTATCTTGGTCGCTATCAACCCGAACAACAGGTATTTGATGACTGGTTGATGCCGGGCGAGGAAGCGAGCCAGCCTTACGGCACGGCACTCGATGCACAGGGACGGATCTGGATCGCGTTAACCGGCATGTATCCCAACCGAATTGTCGGATTCGACAGTCGCAAAGAGAAACTGGTCAGTGCCAGCAGCGTACCCAGCGGCGGCGCCATCCGGCACATGTATTATCATCCCGACGAGGATGTCTTCTGGTTTGGCGTGGATAGCGGTTATCTCGTCAGAGCCCGTTATCAGGATCGAAGCGGGCCTCAATGAAATTATTCAATCAGACACAGGACTACCTGTTCAACACCCTGTGGGAGGTTGATCCGGAAAACCTCTCGCCCTGGCGCCGGCGCGGTATCGGTGTGCTGCGGGTCGCCTATCTGATCGGCCGGGATCTGGCCACCGGCGAACTCAACCTGCGCGCCATGAGCCTGGTCTATACGACTTTGCTGGCACTGGTTCCGCTGCTGGCAGTCAGTTTTTCGGTACTCAAGGGGTTCGGGGTACACAATCAGCTGGAACCCATACTGCTGAATCTGCTGACTCACCTGGGCGATCGCGGCCCGGAAGTGACCGAACGGATCATCGGTTTCGTGGAAAACGTCAAGGCGGGCGTGCTCGGGTCGGTCGGCATGATCCTTCTGCTGTATACAGTGGTCTCACTGATGCAGAAAATCGAGCGGGCCTTCAACTATACCTGGCAAGTGAGTGAAAATCGTTCCATGGCACGGCGTTTCAGTGACTATTTCAGTGTCATTCTGATCGGCCCGTTGCTGATATTCAGCGCGATAACCCTGACCGCCTCCATTACCAGCAGCACCCTGTATACCAGCCTCGAACAGACCCCCATCATCAGCTGGCTGCTGCAGAGCTTTAACCAATTGTTACCCTATCTGCTGGTCATTCTTGCTTTCACCGTAATTTATGTGCTGGTCCCCAACACCCGGGTTCGGATACGTTCCGCCCTGGTCGGTGCAATCGTCGCCGGTATTCTCTGGCAGACCGTCGGCTGGGGTTTCGCCGAACTGGTGACCTCTTCACCGCGCCACATCGCCATCTATTCGGCCTTTGCCACGCTGTTCATGTTTATTATCTGGCTGTATATCAGCTGGTTAGTCCTGCTGATCGGCGCCAGCATCGCCTTCTACCACCAGTATCCGGAGCGGCGCTGGCGTGAATCCCGTCAATTGCGGCTGAGCAACCGGCTCAAGGAGAAACTGGCACTGGCGGTCATGGTGAACATCGGTCGCCGCTATTACCAGCAGCAGGCGGAATGGACTCTTCCGGAACTGGCGCGACGGCTGAATATTGTTGAGCAGAGTCTGCACCCGATCCTGGACAGACTGGTCGAAGCGCAACTGCTGCTTCGCACCGACCACGATCCTCCCCGCTATATTCCCGGGCGAATGCTGGAACAGATTGATCTCTCAACCATTATCGACTGCATTCGCCAGGCCGATGAAGACAAGATCGCCAACCCCCAGCGTCTGCCGGCGGATCCGGTTATCGATCAGATCTTCGACGACTATCAGCGTGCGGCAGCCGATGAACTCAAAAGCAAAAACCTGCACGATCTCGTCACTGACCAGTAACGCATTTCTGCCTGCTACAACATTAAGTCCGCCAATCAACGCGAATACACGCAAAAAAGGGCCCTTGCGGGCCCTTTTATTTATTCGATGAAGGAAGCGGCGGCTTACTGGCCGACGGCCTTCATGCTCAGGCGGATGCGGCCCTGCTTGTCGATCTCCAGCACCTTGACCTTGACCATCTCGCCTTCCTTGAGCTTGTCGCTGACGTTCTCGACCCGCTCCTCGCAGATCTGCGAGACGTGGACCAGACCGTCCTTGCCGGGCAGGATGGTGACAAAGGCACCGAAATCCATCAGCTTGGCGACCTTGCCTTCGTAGACCTTGCCCACTTCGACATCGGCGGTCAGCTGCTCGACCTGGCGACGGGCCTCTTCGGCGGCCGTCTGATCGTTGGAGGCGATCTTGACCACACCGTCATCGGTAATGTCGATGCTGGTGCCGGTCTCCTCGGTAATCGCCCGGATGGTGGCGCCGCCCTTGCCGATCACGTCGCGGATCTTGTCCGGGTTGATCTTCATGGTGATAAAGCGCGGCGCGTAGCTGGAGAGCTCTTCTCGCGGCTTGTCGAGCACGGCATTCATCTTGCCCAGGATATGCAGACGGCCTTCTTTGGCCTGCTCCAGCGCGGCTTCCATGATTTCACGGGTGATGCCGTCGATCTTGATATCCATCTGCAGGGCGGTGACGCCGTCTTCGCTGCCCGCGACCTTGAAGTCCATGTCGCCCAGGTGATCCTCGTCACCCAGGATATCGGTCAGCACGGCGAATTTGTTCTCTTCCTTGATCAGGCCCATGGCGATACCGGCCACCGGTGCCTTGAGCGGCACCCCGGCATCCATCATGGCGAGACTGGAGCCGCAGACGGAGGCCATGGAGCTGGAGCCATTGGATTCGGTAATCTCGGAGACCACCCGCAGGGAATAGGGGTACTCTTCCATGTCCGGCATGACACCCAGCACCCCGCGCTTGGCGAGCCGGCCGTGACCGATTTCACGCCGTCCGGGGGTCCCGGTGCGGCCGGTTTCGCCCACGCAATAGGGCGGGAAGTTGTACTGCAGCATGAACGGCTCGCGGTAGGTGCCTTCCAGCGCATCAATGACCTGGGAGTCGCGGTCGGTGCCCAGCGTGGTCACGACCAGCGCCTGGGTCTCGCCGCGGGTAAACAGGGCCGAACCGTGGGTGCGTGGCAGCACGCCGGTTTTTACGGTGATATCGCGCACGGTACGGGTATCGCGACCGTCGATACGCGGCTCGCCATTGATGATCCGGCTGCGGACGACTTTCTTTTCCAGCTTGCCGATGGCGCCCTGGACGTCCGATTCGCTGTAACCGCCCTCTTCCTCGGAGACCAGTTTGGCCAGGAGCTCGCTGCGGATTTCGTTCAACCGCTCGTAGCGCGGCATCTTTTCCTTGATGGTGTAGGCTTCGTTGAACAGGGCTTCCCCGGCTTCGGCGACGGCCTGATGCAGGGCCTCGTCCACGGCCGGCGGTTGCCAGTCCCAGGCGGGGGTACCCACCTCGGCGGCAAATTCCTTGATCGCCTGGATCGCGGTCTGCATCTGCTCGTGACCGTACATCACGGCCCCGAGCATCACCTCTTCGCTGAGCAGTTTGGCTTCGGATTCAACCATCAACACGGCGTTTTCGGTGCCGGCAACGACCAGATCCAGCCCGGAGCTTTCCAGCGCCTCGCTGCCCGGATTCAGCAGATAATTGCCGTCCTGGTAACCCACCCGGGCGGCGCCGATCGGGCCGTTAAACGGGACACCGGAGATAGCCAGCGCGGCCGAGGTGCCGAGCAGGGAAACGATATCGGGCGCGGCATCCGGATCCAGGGAGAGGACCGTGGCGATAATCTGGACTTCGTTGGCAAAACCTTTGGGAAAGAGAGGGCGAATGGGGCGATCGATGAGGCGGCAGGTGAGGGTTTCATTTTCCGACGGTCGTCCCTCGCGTTTGAGGAAGCCGCCCGGGATTCTGCCCACCGCGTAGGTCTTTTCCTGATAATTGACCGTGAGCGGGAAAAAGTCACGGCCTTCGACGGCCTCTTTTTCGGCTACCACGGTCACCAGGACCACGGTCTCGCCCATACTGATCTTGACGGCACCGGTTGCCTGGCGGGCAATCTCGCCAGTTTCCAGGATTACGCTGTGATCACCATATTTGAATTCTTTTTTGATAACTGCCATGAATAGTCCTTCTGCCGGCGTGATTACTTGCGCAGACCCAGATTCGAAATCAGCTGACGATAACGTTCCAGATCCTTGTTCTTCAGATAGTCCAGCAGTTTACGCCGCTTGCTGACCATACGCAGCAGCCCCTGTCGGGAATGGTGATCCTGCTTGTGCGTTTTGAAGTGGTCGGACAGCTCGGTAATCCGGGCCGTCAGCAGGGCTACCTGGACTTCCGCAGAACCGGTATCACCGGTAGAACGGGCGTATTCGTTCACAATCGTGGACTTATGTTCGGCGCTTAAGGCCATTCGCAAGCTCCTGTTATACAATCATTTTGCCTAAAAATCAGAGCGCGTATTCTACCCGCGCCCCGGCCAGTTGTACAAGTATTCGCGGACAAAAATGCCCGCTTTTTTAATTCATCAGCCGTGCTTTGATCAAAAACAGATAAACCGCTCACCCGGGGTGGCTGACCAGCCGCTGCGGTGCAACCCGCCCATCGGCCAGAATCCGGCCCACACCAATGAAGCGGGACTGATCCTGAGCCCCGACAAACAGCCGCACCAGACCGCTGGTCGGCGCCTGGGGAATCTGGACCGCCTGCCCCTGACGCAGGTAATAGGCGGTATTGTCGGTCAACAGCAGCCGGGGCCAGTCTTCCAGCGCCGCCTCGATCGGCAGCAGCGCCTGATCCAGTGCCGCCAGCCCGGACTCCGCCAGCTGTTCCAGCTCGCTCAACGGGACAGCCCGGTCGATGGAGAACGGTCCGGCGCCGGTACGCCGCAGCGCCGACAGGTGGGCCCCGCAGCCCAGCTGCCGTCCGATGTCCTCAGCCAGGGTGCGGACATAGGTCCCTTTGGAGCAGCGCACATCCAGGACCAGCTCATCGCCCTCCAGACTCACCAGTTCCAGAGCGTAAATGGTGATTCGCCGTGGTTCCCGGGCGATCTCCTTGCCCTGATGGGCCAGTTTGTATAGCGGCTGGCCGTTGACCTTGATCGCCGAGTGCATGGGCGGGATCTGCTCGATTTCACCAACAAACCCGGCCAGTACCGCCTCGATCTCGGCCCGGCTGTAATTCCCGACCGGTTTACGTTCCAGCACCTCGCCTTCGGCATCGGCACTGGTGGTGGTCACGCCCAGCTTGCAGGTGCCGATATAATGTTTGTCGGAATCCAGCAAAAAGGCGGAAAACTTGGTGGCCTCGCCGAAACACAGCGGCAGCAGGCCACTGGCCAGCGGATCCAGGTTGCCGGTGTGGCCGGCCTTGGCGGCCTTGAACAGCCGTTTGACCTGCTGCAGCGCGGCGTTGGAGGTCAGACCGACAGGCTTATCCAGCAACAAAATGCCGTTGACGGCACGGCCCCGGGGACGACGTCTTGCCACGCACTACCTCACTCGTCGTGTTGTTTGTCGGATTTGACGGCTTCATCGATCAGGCGCGACAGTTCGTTACCCCGGGCCATGGATTCGTCATAGACAAAACGCAGTGCCGGCACCGTACGCAGGGTCATGGACCGGGCCAGTTCGTGACGTAAAAACCCGCTGGCCCGGTTGAGTATATCCAGACTGACGGTAATATCCTGCTTATCATCAAGAACCGTAATAAAAACTTTGGCGTGCGACAGATCCCGGGCAACCTCGACCGCCGAAACGGTCACCATGCCAAGACGTGGATCCTTGATCTGTTGCTGAATCAAGGTTGCCAGCTCGCGCTGCATCTGCTCGCCGATACGCCGGGTGCGACTGAAGTCTCTGGCCATAATTAAGGAGTTATCTCCGGGGGATCGGGTTTGCGTCGGATCAAATCTGACGGGCAACCTGGGTCCGCTCATAGACCTCGATCTGATCGCCGGTTTTAACGTCGTTATAGTTCTTGACGCCGATACCGCACTCCATACCCTGTTTTACCTCGTTGACATCATCCTTGTAACGCCGCAGCGATTCCAGCTCACCCTCATAAATCACGACGTTGTCACGCAGAACGCGGATCGGACTATGCCGCTTGACCACCCCCTCGGTCACCATACAGCCGGCGATGGCGCCAAGCTTGGGCGAACGGAATACATCGCGCACTTCGGCCAGTCCGATGATCTCCTCTTTGGTCTCGGGCGAGAGCATACCGCTCATGGCCGACTTGACCTCGTCGATAAGATCATAAATGACACTGTAATAATGCAGATCGACATCTTCTTCATCAATCAAGCGCTTGGCGACCGCATCAGCACGAACATTAAAGCCGATCAGGATGGCGTTGGAGGCCACCGCCAGATTGACATCGGACTCGGTAATACCGCCCACGCCGCTGGCGACGATCTTGACCTTGACCTCCTCGGTGGAGAGTTTTTCCAACGCATCGGTAATGGCCTCGACCGAACCCTGTACATCGCCCTTGAGTACGACGTTGACAACACCAACCTCGCCCTCTTCCATTTGTGAGAACATGTTTTCCAGCTTGGCGGCCTGTTGTCGGGCCAATTTGACATCACGGAATTTGCCCTGGCGGTACATAGCCACTTCTCGCGCCTTGCGTTCATTGGGCACCACGACCGCTTCATCACCGGCATTGGGTGTACCGGACAGACCGAGAACCTCGACCGGAATGGAGGGCCCGGCCTCTTCCACCTGCTCGGCCTTTTCGTTGAGCATCGCCCGCACGCGACCGTATTCCAGACCGGCCAGCAGGATATCGCCTTTGCGTAACGTTCCCTTCTGGACCAGTACGGTAGCGATGGGACCGCGGCCTTTGTCGAGACGTGATTCAATAATCACCCCTTGCGCGTTACCCTCGCGGGTCGATTTGAGTTCCAGAACTTCGGAGACCAGCAGGATTGCTTCCAGCAGGTTTTCGATACCTTCACCGGTTTGTGCTGAAACATGCACGAACATGGTATCGCCGCCCCACTCCTCGGGTATCACGTCCAGCTGGGCCAGCTCATTCTTGACCTGGTCGGGATTGGCCTCGGGCTTGTCAATCTTGTTGACCGCCACGATCAAAGGTACGCCAGCCGCCTTGGCATGCTGCACGGCTTCTTTGGTCTGCGGCATCACCCCGTCATCCGCGGCAACCACCAGAATAACAATGTCCGTTGCCTGGGCGCCACGGGCACGCATGGCGGTAAACGCCGCATGGCCCGGGGTATCAAGAAAGGTGATATCACCGTTTTCCTGTTCAACATGATATGCGCCGATATGCTGGGTAATACCACCCGCTTCACCGGACGCCACCTTGCTGCGACGGATGTAATCCAGCAGCGAGGTCTTGCCATGGTCGACATGGCCCATGATGGTCACAACCGGCGCACGGTGAACCGCTTCGCCGACTTCCTCCTCTACAACCAGATCCTCTTCAATCGCATCGGCCTTGAGCAGTTTGACGTTATGACCCATTTCATCAACAACAAGCGCGGCCGTATCCTGATCCAGCACCTGGTTTATCGTCACCATGGTGCCCATATTCATCAGCACCTTGATAACTTCAGCAGCCTTGACCGACATCTTCTGGGCCAGTTCGGAAACGGTTATCGTCTCCGGTATGGCGACTTCATGCACAATCGGGGCGTTGGGGCGTTGAAAGCCATGTTCCCCGGATGGCGTCGCCGAAGGCCGGGGTCTGCCGGCGCGTTTCTTGCGTTTGCCTGACTTGTCGGCAGTAACATGCAGTTCCTGGCGGCCATAGCGGGTTGCCCCTTCTTCACGGGTGCGTTCCTTGCCCTTTTTGGCCTTGCTCGGACGCGCCCCCGGTTTGGCTTCCTTGGCTTCTTCAGCCTGCTTGCGGGCGATCTCTTCCTGCTGGAGGCGTGCGGCCTCTTCTTCTTCCGCCTTGCGCCTGGCCTCGGCCTCGGCTTCACGGGCCTTGCGCTCTTCTTCCTCGGCACTGCGTTTGGCCTGCAGATCCGCCTCACGTTGTTTTTCGGCCTCTTCAGCCTGACGCCGTTCATCTTCCAGTTTGGCTCTTTCCGCCAGAACCTGCTCGGCCTTTTCCTGTTCCTGTTCAAGCACGGTGCTGCGCTTGACATAAGTGCGTTTCTTGCGCACTTCGACAGTGACTGATTTACCTTTGCTATGTCCGCCTGTTTGCCTCAGCTCGCTGGTGGATTTGCGACTCAAGGTGACTTTCTTCGGCTCTTTGAGACCATCGCCTTCGGCGCCGTGTTTGTTACGCAAAAAGGACAACAGTTCCATTTTTTCGGCATCCGTAATCGTCGCATCAGCATCGGATACCGGAAGGCCTGCCTCTTTAAATTGATCCAGCAGTCGATCTACCGATATACCTACCACTTCAGCGAACTGTCGGACGGTTACATCTGCCATATACTCTCTCTCCTGCTCCTCAGCGTTCCGGTTTGTCTCAGTTACTCTGATCTTCGGCAAACCAGGGTTCGCGCGCTTTCATAATCAGTTGCGCGGCTTTTTCTTCATCCATCTCATCGATTTCCATCAGCTCATCCACTGACTGCTCGGCCAGATCTTCCATGCTGCAGATTCCCTTGCCGGCTAACTTGTAGGCCAGGTTTTGATCCATGCCTTCCATATTGAGCAAGTCTTCACCCGGCTCGGTGCTATCGACGGTCTCCTCACTGCTGATGGCCCGGGTCAACAGCACATCCTTGGCCCGGCCCCGCAACTCTTCGACAATCGAGTCATCAAATTCCTCAATCGCCAGCAATTCATCCATCGGCACATAGGCAACTTCATCAATGGTAGTAAAGCCTTCCTGCACCAGAATGGAAGCCACTTCTTCATCCACATCCAGCAGTTCCATAAACTGCTTCTGGACGCGTACCGACTCCTCTTCGCTCTTGGACTCCATGTCCGCGACGGACATGACATTCAAGGTCCAGCGCGTCAATTCACTGGCGAGTTTGACATTCTGACCGCCGCGGCCGATTGCCTGGGACAACTGCTCCTCGGCAACAGCGATATCCATGGTGTTTGTATCCTCATCCACCACAATGGACTCCACATCAGCCGGCGACATGGCGTTGATAACAAACTGGGCGGGGTTCTCGTTCCACAAGACGATATCAATACGCTCGCCGGCCAGCTCGTTGGAAACGGCCTGAACCCGTGATCCACGCATACCGACACAGGCGCCGACCGGATCGATGCGTGAATCATTGCTGCGAACCGCAATCTTGGCCCGTGAGCCGGGATCGCGTGAGGCACCCAGAATATCGATCAGACCTTCACCGACTTCCGGGACCTCAATCTTGAACAGCTCGATTAAAAACTCGGGTGCGGTACGGCTGACAAACAGCTGCGGGCCACGCGCTTCCGGACGGATCTCCTTGAGATAACCGCGAATGCGATCACCGGGACGCACGGATTCACGCGGAATCATGTCCTCGCGCGGAATGATCGCGTCGGCGTTGCCACCCAGGTCAAGGTACACGTTGCCGCGCTCGACCCGTTTGACGACCCCCATCACCAGCTGACCGATCTTGCCTTCGTATTCCTCAATAACCTGCGCCCGTTCGGCTTCACGCACTTTTTGTACGATGACCTGTTTGGCGGTCTGGGCGGCGATACGACCGAATTCAATCGAGTCGACCTGCTCCTCGACAAATTCGCCGACCTGGATATCCGGATTTTCATACTGCGCGGCGCTCAATGTCGTCTCACGTTCCGGATGCTCCATGGCGTCATCTTCCACCACTTCCCAGCGCCGAAACGTTTCATAATCGCCGTTGTCTTTGTTGATGCTGACGCGCAAATCGACATCGGTGTTGTAACGTTTCTTGGTGGCAGTCGCCAGTGCACCTTCGATGGCATCAAAAATGATGTCCTTGTCCACACCTTTTTCGTTGGACACTGCATCAACTACCATCAGAATTTCTTTGTTCATAACCCAGCCTCTGGAAGCAAATCAATATACATGCTTAACTGTCAAATTCATTGTCAATCTTTTGTGCCCGGCGATTAATGACTGTGAATAATCGCATTGTAATCCGGAACCAGATTGGCCTTTTCGATCTCATCCACTGTCAGCTCATAGGTCTGACCGGCATCGTCCGTTATATGGATAATCTCGCCTTCCACCTTGTCAATACGCCCGACCAGCTTGCGTCGACCCTCAACGGCCTGGCGCAACCGCAGCTTCACCTTCTCACCGGCAAACCGGCTGTAGTGTTCCGGCGTAAACAGGGGCCGATCCAGTCCCGGTGAGGAAACCTCGAGATTATACCGGCCGCGGATCGGATCCTCGACATCCAGCACACCACTGATCTGGTGACTGACCCGTTCGCAGTCGGCCAGGGTAACGCCCTCTTCCGAATCGATGAAAACCCGGACCACGGAATGCTTTCCCTGGGTCTGATGCTCAACCCCCACCAGCTCGTAATCCAGCGCCTGCACGGCGGAGGCGATCAGCGTGGTCAGCCTGTCTGTTGCCTGTCCCATTTTTCGTTACACCCGTAAACAAAAAGTGGGCGCGAGGCCCACTTCCTGAATAACACCAAATTCGTGCCGGATTGTAACACCTTATATATAGGCCAGGCAATCCTGCGGGACGAAATTTAACGCGTCAGCGCGCGTCCCGCAAGGGCTCAGGGCAGATAGCCGTAATCCGGTTACGGTTGGGTTGTCCCGTTTTCGGGGAAGCCGGATCGCCGCCCGGCGAACACCCGGCACCCCCGGGACAGTGCGTCAGGGAAAAGCCGGGATGGTCGGTTCCACGTCGCGGACCTCGGCTTCGGGGTGGTGTTCCTTGATCCGTGCCGAAATCGATTCCACCTGTTCCACCGGCACATCCACCATCATCAGCAGGCGGCCCTGTTCAAGCTGACTGGAAAATGCCCGCAACCGGGTGTTGGGGATATTCACAGCCACCATGGTGGAGGCAAACAGGCCGATCAGCGCGCCACCGACGGTGATCGAGCCGACTGACCAGACCTCCAGGCCGGAGACGATATAGCCCAGCATGACCGCCAGCGTGCCGAGCAGCACCCCCGCAAAAGCGCCGATAATCGCGCCCAACTGGGCACCATGAACCAGATCGCTCTTCTGCAACAGGGAGGCTTCGGGCAAATCAGCCAGATCCACATCCTCGCGCGCCAGCACATGAATGTGTCGTTCCTCGATTTTCGACAACAACAACTCGTTATGGACCGTCTGGGCCGACCTGACGTCGGGGAGAATGAAATATAACCGCCTTCTCATTGCGTACCTCCTTCCTCGGGGTTTGAGGGTTGGCCGGGCATGAACCCGGGCTTGGAGAAGGAACCTGCCTATTAAAATCAAGTATAGTTGACACAGGCGCTGTGAACAGTGTCAGCAGGCAACTGATTATTATTTTTTTATCTTTTCAATCAATATGATAGGCTGTTTTTATGGCAAGTTTGCAATTTCTGGGCGCCAGCGGCGAAGTCACCGGATCGGCTTATCTGCTGCGCAGTGCGAAGAGCACCCTCCTGCTGGAGTGCGGTCTGCATCAGGGCCGGGGGGCCGACGAGGCCAATCAGGCCCCTTTTGAATTCAGCGTGGATGAGATCGATGCGGTGGTGCTCTCCCATGCCCATCTGGATCACAGCGGTTTGTTGCCCCGCCTGGTCAAGCAAGGTTACCGGGGGCCAATTTACATGACCCGCGCGACCCACGATCTCATCGAGATCATGCTCCACGATGCCGCCTTTTTGCAGATGAAGGACACCGAGTGGGAGAACAGGCAGCGTCACAAGGCGGGCAAGGCGCCACTTGAGCCGCTGTATACCGACCAGGACGTCGAGACCACCCTGCAGCTGCGCCAGATCCTCGATTACCGGCAGCGCATCCCGATTAGCCCGGATGTCCAGCTCCGGTATCATGATGCCGGCCATATCCTCGGCTCGGCCATTGTGGAGCTCAGTGTCGAGGAGGCCGGCACCACCCGGCGACTGGTCTTCTCCGGCGATCTGGGCAATATTCACCATCCGTTGCTGCAGGATCCCGAATACCTGCAGCAGGCCGACACATTGCTGCTTGAATCGACCTACGGGGATCGCAACCACCGCAGTTACGAAGAGACGGTGGAGGAGTTTCAGCAGGCCCTGCAGGCCGCCGCCGAGGCCGGCGGCAATGTCCTGATTCCCGCTTTCGCCGTCGGACGGACCCAGGAGATCCTGTTCTGGCTGGGCAAGTTTTATCGCCAGGGGCGATTGCCCCAGCAACAGATTTTTCTCGACAGCCCGATGGCCATTGCCGCCAGTGAGCTTTATTTTCGTTATCTGCACCTGTTCAACGACGATGATGCACAGGCCTTTGTCGACACGGTCCGGCAGCGCTGGGAGGAGTGGCTGCCCACTCTGCGCTGTACCCGGACAGTCGAGGAGTCGATGCAAATCAACCAGATTCACGGTGGCGCGATCATCATCGCCGGCAGCGGCATGTGTACCGGCGGACGCATCAGCCATCACCTGAAAAACAACCTCTGGAAAAACAATACGCACCTGATCATCGTCGGCTTTCAGGCCGCCGGCACCCCCGGCCGCGCTCTGGTCGACGGCACAGAACAACTCAGGCTGTTCGGTCACGACGTCAATGTCAAAGCCCATATCCATACCCTGGGCGGATTCAGCGCCCATGCCGATCAGCAACACCTGCTTGAATGGGCCGGCCACTTCCAACCCCGTCCCGGGCTCTATCTGGTACACGGCGAACAGGACAAACGCGAAATCCTGCAGGAACAGTTCCGCCAGCAATACGACTGGAACGCCCACCTGCCCGCCTACAAGGAAAAAATCGAACTATAAGCAACCCCTCCTTTTTTTTATCTCTGGGAAGTAACGCGGAGGTCGCGGAGCCGCAGAGGCGCGGAGAATGCAAATAAATAATTTGTTGCTTGCTTGACGTCATTATCTGCCGGAATAACAATGTCTGTCCGTATACCTTGTTCTTCATCCCTTGTTACAGCGGGTTGACCGTACCC
>JBKGZJ010000017.1:0-24446 GCA_046545635.1 Thiohalophilus sp.
GCCCGCCTTTGCTGCGAAGTGTCCGAGGGCTTACGCGGCCTTGGACTTGATCTTCGGGTCCAGCTCACCGGAGGCGTAGCGTTCGACCATTTTTTCCAGGCTGATCACGTCGATCTTGCTGGCGTTGCCGGCACAACCAAAGGCTTCGAAACGGGCCTTGCAGATTTCCTTCATGGCCCTGGTCGATTCCTTGAGGAATTTACGCGGGTCGAAGTTGCTCGGGTTGTCGGCCAGGTGCTTGCGGATGGCGCCGGTGGAGGCCATGCGCAGATCGGTATCGATGTTGACCTTGCGTACGCCGTGCTTGATGCCTTCCTGGATTTCGTGCACCGGTACACCGTAGGTGGTGCCCATGTCGCCGCCGTAGTTGTTGATGATTTCCAGCCATTCCTGCGGCACGGAAGAAGAACCGTGCATCACCAGATGGGTATCCGGAATCCGCTCGTGGATTTCCTTGATGCGATCGATACGCAGGATGTCGCCGGTCGGCTCCTTGGTGAACTTGTAGGCGCCGTGGGACGTGCCGATGGCGATGGCCAGGGCATCGACACCGGTCTGGGCGACGAAATCGGCCGCTTCCTGGGGATCGGTCAGCAGCATGTCCATGTCCAGCTTGCCTTCGGCGCCGTGGCCGTCTTCTTCACCCATTTCGCCGGTTTCCAGCGAGCCCAGGCAACCCAGTTCGCCTTCCACGGAAACGCCGCCGGCATGGGCCATTTCCACGACCTTGCGGGTGACTTCGACGTTGTATTCATAGGAAGCGGGGGTCTTCATGTCTTCCATCAGCGAGCCGTCCATCATGACCGAGCTGAAGCCGGACTGGATGGAGCGCAGGCAGACGCCCGGGGCCGAGCCGTGATCCTGATGCATAACCACCGGGATATGCGGGTACATTTCCAGCGCGGCGGTGATCAGGTGGCGCAGGAAGGGTTCGCCCGCGTAGGAGCGCGCCCCGGCGGAACCCTGCATGATAACCGGGCTGTTGGTTTCGTCGGCAGCCTGCATGATGGCATGCACCTGCTCCATGTTGTTGACATTGAACGCTGGCATGCCGTAACCAACTTCGGCGGCATGATCCAGTAATTGACGCAGTGAAATCAGGGCCATTTTCGGGACCTCCTTAAATGTGTGTTTCCGACTAGTTTACTGTGTTACGTATAATCTTAAAGTGTTGCTCAATCGAGCGTATTGTCCTGATCGATGCCGTCCACATCGCCCACCCGGACAATGGTCATGGCATTGGTTCCACCCCGCACGCCCATCAGGTCGCCCCGGGTAATCAAGACCAGGTCGCCGTCGCGCACCGCGCCACGGCGCAGCAGCTCATCAATGGCTTCCCGGTTAACGGCGGAGCGGTCCAGATCGGCCGGCACGTCAAAACTGACCGGATAAACCCCGCGGTAGAGAGTCACCTTTCTACGCGTCTCCACATAGCTCGTCAAGGCGTAGATGGGGATCCCCGAACTGATACGGGACATCCAGCGTGTCGTCGAGCCTGACTCGGTCAGGGCGGCGATCGCCTTCACCCCCAGATGGTTGGCCGTATACATGGCAGCCATGGCAATCGCCTCGTCGATGCGTTTGAAGCGGGTATCGATACGGTGGTCGGAGCGCTTGGCGGTACGCTGTTTTTCGGCCTCGCGGCAGATCCGGTCCATGGCCGCGATGGCGCTGTCCGGATAGCGGCCGCTGGCGGTCTCGGCGGAGAGCATCACCGCATCGGTGCCGTCCAGCACCGCATTGGCCACATCAAAGACCTCGGCACGGGTGGGGATATGACTGGTGATCATCGACTCCATCATCTGGGTCGCGGTAATCACCACCCGGTTCATGGAACGGGCCTTGCTGATCAGATCTTTTTGCACCGGCGGCAGGGCGGCATCACCGATTTCCACACCCAGGTCGCCGCGGGCGATCATGATCACATCCGCCGCCTCGATGATCTCCTCGATCTTGTTCAGGGCGTCGGCCCGCTCGATCTTGGCCACGACGTGCGCGTTGCTGCCCGCCGCCTCGATCAGGTGGCGGGCCTCGTTGACATCCGCGGCGTTGCGCGGAAACGAGACCGCAATGTAATCGGCCTTCATGGCCGCGGCGGTCTTGATGTCCTCGCGATCCTTGTGGGTCAACGCCGGGGCTGACAGCCCGCCGCCCTGCTTGTTCAGACCCTTGCGATCCGACAGCTCGCCGCCGACCACCACCCGACAATGCACCTCGGGCCCTTCGATGGAGTCGACCCACAGCACGATCCGCCCGTCATCCAGCAGCAGGGTATCGCCGCGGTTGACGTCCTCGGGCAGTTCCTTGTAGGCCATGCCGACCCGCTCCAGGGTGCCGGCTTCGGGATCCAGCCTGGTATCGAGGATGAAGGTTTCGCCTTCCTTGAGGGTAATCTTGCCGTCCTTGAAGCGCTCGATACGAATCTTCGGCCCCTGCAGATCGCACATGATCCCGACCTGGCGACCATGGGCGCGGGCCCGGTTGCGGATCTTGTCGGCCCGATCGATATGCTCTTCCGGCGTGCCGTGGGAAAAGTTTATCCGGGCAACATCCACCCCGGCCTCGATGATCTTGTCCATGACCTTGGGATCATCGGTGGCGGGACCGAGCGTGGCAACAATTTTGGTTCTTCTCATAGGTCTAGTGACGGGTTCCTGTTACCGGCTGGCAAATCCGCCGATTGGATAATTGATAGCAGCTGGCCGTTGTCCGGCCAGCTCTCATACGACTCGTTACTCGTCCCTCGTAACTCGTCACTGTTATTTTTTAGCCCGTTCTTCCAGCATGGCCACGGCCGGCAGGGTCTTGCCTTCCAGGTATTCCAGGAATGCGCCCCCGGCGGTGGAGATGTAGGAAACCTTGTCATAAATATCATACTTCTGGATCGCGGCGATGGTGTCGCCGCCGCCGGCCAGGCTGAAGCCCTTGGCATTGGCAATCGCCATGGCGATGGTTCTGGTGCCCTCGCCGAACTGATCGAACTCGAACACACCCACCGGACCGTTCCAGACAATGGTACCGGCCTTGGCGATAATGTCTGCCAGTTGCTTCGCAGAATCGGGACCGATGTCGAAGATCATGTCGTCCGCTTCCACTTCATCCACTTTCTTGGCGACCGCCGGCTCGTTTTCATCGAACTTCTTGCCGACCACGACATCGGTGGCGATCGGAATGCTGGCACCGGCCGCTTCGGCCTTTTGCATCAAATCTTTGGCCGTATCGACCAGGTCGTCTTCACACAGCGACTTGCCGATCGGATGGCCTGCCGCCTTGATAAAGGTATTGGCGATGCCGCCGCCGACCACCAGCTGATCCACCTTGGTGGAGAGCGCTTCGAGCACGGTCAGCTTGGTGGAGACCTTGGAGCCGCCGACGATGGCGACCATCGGCCGGGCCGGATCGGCCAGCGCCTTGGCCAGCGCTTCCAGCTCTTCGGCCAGCAGCAGACCGGCACAGGCGGTCGGGGCGAACTTGCCCACGCCATGGGTAGAAGCCTGGGCACGGTGCGCGGTACCGAAGGCGTCCATCACAAAGACATCGCACAGCGCGGCGTATTTCTTCGCCAGGGTTTCGTCGTCTTTCTTTTCGCCGGCGTTGAAACGCACGTTCTCCAGCAGCACGACTTCACCCTCGGCCGGCTGCGGATCGTTGTCCATGTAATCCCTGGACAGGCGAACCTGCTTGCCCAGCTTGGCGGACATGTCATCGGCGATCGGCGCCAGCGAGTTTTCCTCGTCCGGTACACCTTCCTCGGGACGGCCGCGATGGGACATCACCATGACTGCCGCGGCACCCGCTTTCAGGCAGTGCTCGATGGTCGGCATGGACGCGGTAATCCGCGCGTCGGAAGTAACCTTGCCGTTTTTCACCGGCACGTTGAGATCGGCGCGAATCAGTACCCGCTTGCCGGACAGATCCAGATCAGTCAATTTAATGAAGGACATGTTTATTACTCCGTGTAAATTTTCAAAAACTATTAGCTAAACGGTCGGCGCTTGGCGAATAGCTCTTTCCGTAAACATTCGTAATTAAAACGCAAAGAGCGCAAAGACGCGGAGGCGCAAAGAAAAAATTATTCTCTGCGACTCTGCGCCTCCGCGTACTCTGCGTTAATCAACCAAGCCTGGCTGATTATTTAGCAACGTGCTCGAGGAAGCGGAGCATGTTGCAGGTGTAGCCGTACTCGTTGTCGTACCAGGCAACGACTTTGACGAAGGTGCCGTCCAGCGCGATACCGGCTTCGGCATCGAAGATGGAGGAGTAACCCACGCCACGGAAGTCGGTGGAAACGACTTTCTCGTCGGTGTAACCCAGGGTCTTGCTCATGTCGCCGGACTCGGAAGCTTCCTTCATTGCCTTGCAGATGTCATCGTAGTCGGCATCTTTTTCCAGTTCACAGGTCAGATCGACCACGGAAACGTCGGAAGTCGGTACACGGAAGGCCATCCCGGTCAGTTTGCCGTTCAGTGACGGCATGACCACGCCCACGGCCTTGGCCGCGCCGGTGGAGGACGGGATGATGTTTTCCAGGATACCGCGGCCGCCGCGCCAGTCTTTGGCAGAGGGACCGTCAACGGTTTTCTGGGTGGCGGTTGCCGCGTGCACGGTGGTCATCAGGCCACGCTTGATGCCCCACTTGTCGTGCAGCACCTTGGCGATCGGGGCCAGGCAGTTGGTGGTGCAGGAAGCGGCGGAGACGATGGGCTGACCGGCATAGTCTTCATGGTTAACACCGTATACGAACATCGGGGTGCCGTCCTTGGAAGGCGCGGACATGACGACTTTCTTGGCGCCGGCGTCGATGTGCTTCTGCGCGGTTTCCTCGGTCAGGAACAGACCGGTGGATTCGACCACGATGTCGGCACCGACTTCATCCCATTTCAGGGCGGCCGGATCGCGCTCGGCGGTCAGACGGATCTTCTTGCCGTCGACGATCAGGTTGTTGCCGTCGACCTTGACGTCACCGCCAAAGCGGCCATGCACGGAGTCATAGCGCAGCATGTAAGCCAGGTATTCCGGATCCAGCAGATCGTTGATACCGACGATTTCGATGTTGTTAAAGTCCTGGGCGACGGCGCGGAACACCATACGTCCGATACGGCCGAAACCGTTAATCCCGATTTTAATTGCCATGTTACTTTCTCCCTTACTCTAAGGTTTATAAATCAAAATTGTTACAGGACGTCTTCAACGGCCCTGGCCACGTTGTCGACGGTGAAACCGAAGTATTCAAACAGCTTGCCGGCCGGCGCCGATTCGCCGAAGCGATTGAGGCCCACGACCTTGCCATTGAGACCGACGTACTTGTACCAGACGTCGGTCACCCCGGCTTCGACCGCCACGCGGGCAGTCACGGCGGACGGGATCACGGACTCGCGATACGCCTCGTCCTGGGCTTCGAACACGTCAACGGAGGGCATGGAGACCACGCGGATCTTCTTGCCGGAGAGCTTCTCGGCCGCACCCACAGCCAGCGCGACTTCGGAGCCGGTGGCGATGATAATGGCGTCCGGGGTGCCGTCGCAGTCCTTGAGGATGTAACCGCCGCGGGCAATATTGGCCACCTGCTCATCGGAACGCTCCTGGTGCGGCAGACCCTGACGGCTGAAGATCAGCGAGGTCGGGCCGTCATTGCGTTCGACCGCGGCCTTCCAGGCAATGGCAGTCTCGACGCTGTCGCAGGGACGCCACAGGGACATGTTCGGCATCAGGCGCAGGGTCGCAGTCTGCTCGACCGCCTGATGGGTCGGGCCGTCTTCGCCCAGACCGATGGAGTCATGGGTGTAGACAAAGATGCTCGGGATCTTCATCAGCGCGGCCATACGCAGGGCGTTGCGCGCATATTCGGAGAACATCAGGAAGGTGCCGCCGAACGGCTTGAAGCCGCCGTGCAGGGTGATCCCGTTAATGATGGCGGACATACCGAATTCACGGACGCCGTAAGACAGATAGTTGCCGTCGGCCACGGTGTTGGTAATCACTTTCGCGTCCGGCCAGTTGGTCAGGTTGGACGGTGTCAGGTCGGCCGAGCCGCCGAGAAATTCCGGCAGCGCCCTGGCAAAGGCGGTAATGGCCCCCTGGGAGGCCTTGCGGGTCGCCGGGGAATCGGCTTTGTCGATGCATTCCCTGATAAAGCTGTTGGCGACTTCTTCCCAGTTGCCCGGCAGCTCGCCCTTCATGCGGCGTTCGAATTCAGCCGCCAGTTCCGGGTAATCCTTCTTGTAGGCCTCGAACTTCTTGTTCCACTCGGCCTCGGCCTGCTGGCCCTTCTCTTTGGCGTCCCAGTCGGAGTAGATCTCATCGGGGATCACAAACGGCTCATGCGGCCAGCCGATGTTTTCGCGGGTCGCCTTGACCTCGTCTTCGCCCAGCGCGGCGCCGTGGCAGTCGTGGCTGCCGCACAGGTTGGGCGCGCCGTAACCGATGGTGGTTTTGGTGCAGATCAGGGTCGGCTTGTCGTTGACCGATTTGGCCTCGTGGATGGCCTTGTTCACGGCATCCGCGTTGTGCCCGTCGACATCGCGGATCACGTGCCAGCCATAGGCTTCAAAGCGTTTGGGCGTGTCGTCGGTAAACCAGTTGTCCACGTGACCGTCGATGGAGATGCCGTTGTCATCCCAGAAGGCGATCAGCTTGCCCAGCCCCAGGGTGCCGGCCAGCGCGCAGGATTCATGGGAGATGCCTTCCATCATGCAACCGTCGCCCAGGAACACCCAGGTGTAGTGATCGACAATGTGGTGGCCGTCGCGGTTGAACTGGCCGGCCAGGGTGCGTTCGGCCAGCGCCATGCCCACGGCATTGGAGATGCCCTGACCCAACGGCCCGGTAGTGGTTTCCACGCCGGCGGTATAGCCGTATTCGGGATGGCCCGGGGTCCTGGAGTGCAGCTGACGGAAGTTTTTCAGCTCTTCCATCGGCAGGTCATAACCGGTCAGGTGCAGCAGGGAATAGATCAGCATGGAACCATGGCCGTTGGAGAGCACAAAACGATCCCGGTCGTACCAGTTCGGGTTGGTCGGGTTGTGCTTCATGAAGTCGTTCCACAGGACTTCGGCGATATCGGCCATGCCCATGGGCGCGCCCGGGTGGCCGGAATTTGCCTTTTGCACCGCATCCATACTCAGGGCGCGGATTGCATTGGCGAGATCTTTGCGAGATGCCATAAAGTTCCCCTCGGTTCATTAAATTGCAAAAATTCTGTTATCGATACTGCCATGGGCGAAGCCGCATCTGATGATCTTGTTTCATCAGAAATGAGCACTCCACCCGCGCCGTCGGTCGGCGCGTCTGAATTCGGTTACTAGCTTCCGTCGGGATTGCCGTAATGATGGAAGTCGTGCATTGTCGTTTACAGGCGCTGTGTTGCCTGATGTAAATGCCGGTTCGGCTTCCTCCCCGGTTCAACGAGGGCGGGATTTTCCCATTTTTTACCTGTGGCGGGCAAGCGCCGGGTCCGTCACCGCCCCCGGCGCCTGTTCTGGCTTATGGGCCAAACAGTGAATTTTATTGGCAAAAGCGGCGGGGGACCTGGCTCAGCCGCCTTCTTTCCACTTGATGGAACAGCCCATGCCGGGGATCTGCTCGGCCGGTCCCCGGCCGGTTTCGGCCACCTGCAGCATCGCCTCAAACAGGTCCCGGCGCGCGTCCGCCGGCGCGGTTTCCTTGCGGCTGGCGTCGAACCGGCCCCGGTACTGCAGCTTGAGATCGGCGTCGTAGCCGAAAAAGTCCGGGGTGCAGACCGCGCCATAGGCTCTGGCGATTTCCTGGGTCTCGTCCATTAAATAAGGAAAGGGGAAATCGTACTCGGCGGCCACCTTCTGCATGTTCTCGAAGGAATCCTCCTCGTACTCGGCCGGATCGTTGGCCATGATGGCCACGCTGTTGATGCCGTGCTTATCGCGCAGCTCGCGGGTATCACGCACCAGTCGCTCGCGAATCGCCTTGACGTACGGGCAGTGGTTGCAGATAAACATCACCAGCAGGCCGTTCTCGCCCCGGCACTGCTCCAGCGTCCAGGTCTGCCCATCCACCCCGGGCAGGGCAAAATCCACCGCCGGCGCGCCAAAATCACAAACCGGTGTTTCCAGACTGACCATCATTTTTCTCCCTATTTTTTCTAAACTTTTGTCAGGAACTGACCGTTAACCTAGGATAGGATCGGGTAACTACCTATGACTCTACGGACTAATCCGTATATGAGTTGCGTCCACTGAATGTCATCCGGCGTCATAGCTACAGGAGGTTTTATGCACCCCGTCATCGGTATTCCACGGCTCATCGCTGCCACCAGCGTGTTGTGCCTTTGTCTGGTCGCCCCGATCAGCCAGGCCGAGACCTATACTCTGGGCATACAGCCCATCATGCCCAAGTCCGAGACGAAAACCTTCTACCGGCCGCTGGTCGACTACCTGGGCGAACAGACGGGCCATCAGTTCCAAATCGTCGCCCACCACAATTTTGTCGCCTACTGGGAGGCCATGCGGCGCAAGCCCACCGACCTGGTGCTGGATCCACCCCATTTTACCGGCTACCGGATCCGCCAGGCCAACTATCAGGTGCTGGCCAAAATCCAGGATACCCTCAGTTTCAGCCTGGTTACCAATGAAGATCTCCTGCTGTTTGAAGCAGACGAGCTGATCGGCAAGCGGATAGTCACACCGGCCTCGCCCAGCCTCAGCGGCGTGGAGCTGGCCAGGATGTTCCCCAACCAGATGCGGCAGCCAAACATCGTCAGTGAACCCAACTTTGAGGAAGCGCTGCAGCGGCTCAAGGACGGCCGCGCCGAGGCGGCCCTGATCCCGACGCCGATGATCAGCGGGGACAGCACGGTCAATACCGTCACCACCACCGAGCCGGTGCCGCATCTGGCGGTGTCCGCCTCGTCCGATCTTCCATCCGAAGTACGCCAGCAAATCCGCCAGGCCCTGCTAACCGCCCATGAGAGCGAGGCCGGCCAGGCCATGCTGGAGAACGTCAATATCAGCGGTTTTGAGGCCGCCGATAATGAACTCTATGCCCCTTACGCGGCCCTGCTAGAGGGCGTTTGGGGTTACTAGTCGCTAGCAACTAGCGACCAGTCACTGGTACTTACGCCGGCTTGCGGAAATGCAGGATGCCCCAGCGCAGATAGCCTTTGCTGCCGGCATCGACCCAGTGGCCCAGGCCGGTGATCATGCGATCGATGTAAGCATCGGAGACCTTGTCGGTGATGCTGTCGCGATTCTGCTCCAGCTCGCGACGAACCCGGCCGTAGTGCTTGACCAGATTTTCGGTCATCTCCTCCACTTCGATCTCTTCCAGGCCGTTCTGTTTCGCCGCTTCGCGGTAAAACTCGATGGAACCCAGGGACGGCAGATGAATCCGGTCGTAGACCGGCTGCAGCACGCCCTCGGGACAGTCGTCCACCTGCATGGGATCGGTCATGATCAGCTCGCCGCCGGGTTTGAGAACCCGCGCGGCCTCGGCGATCACTTTGTCCCGTTCGCTGCTGTGCAGGATGGAGTCCTGTGACCAGACCACGTCGAAGCTGGCATCGTCGGCATCGACCGATTCGAAGCTGCCGTCCCACACCTCGATCAGGTGATCCAGGCCCTGTTCCTGGTTCATCTTGCGATCACGCTCGTTCTCGCGCTCGCTGAGATTCAGGGCAACCACCCGGCAGCCATAGGTTTTGGCCAGGTAGCGGGCCACGCCGCCATAGCCGGCCCCCATGTCGAGGACCCGCTTGTCGGCATCGAGCTTGAGTTGGATCTTGGACGCCATGTACTCGACGGTGCGCCGGCTGGCGTCACGAATCGGCTCGTCATCGGACTGATACATGCCGATGTGAATATCTTCGCCACCCCAGACGTGGAAATAGAAATTATCGGCATCCTCGCTGTTGTAATAGTCGCGGGCCGTTTCTACGACATCGGAATAGCTCTTGCTCATTCGTTCTCCCCTTCGATGTAGCGTTTTTCAGCTACGTGAATGAAGAAGTCCGGCTCGGCTTCACGGTAGGTTTCCTTGAAGTCACCGTAGGTGGTCACCTTCTGGAAGCCGACTTCACGCATCAGCTTGCGCACGTATTCCTTGCGCAGCGGGAACATATTGAGATGGAAAGTGGACTTGTCCGGGAACTCATAGCGGAAGCGGGCCAGGGACTCGTCAATATGCTCCGGACTCGCCTTCACGTTGTCACCGCAATAATAGTAGTTATGCGTCGGCTGCACCTGATGATCCAGCAGCGCGTCGTAGTTACGCTGGTCCAGAATCAGAATGCCGTCATGGCGCAAGGTAGCGTAAAATTCGGCCAGGGTCTTGCGACGATCGTTGTCGCTGTGTAGATGAGTGAAGGAGTTGCCCAGACAGATAACGGCATCGTACAGATCATGGACTGACTTGTTCAGATAGCGCCAGTCGGCATGCACGGTGCGCAGGATATGACCGCGTTTGCGGCCGTTCTCAAAAGCCTTGGCCAGCATTTCCGGACTGCCGTCGGCGCTGGTGACTTCAAAACCGCTTTCCAGCAGGCGCACGGAATGGAAGCCGGTCCCGGCCGCCACGTCCAGCACCTTCTTGGCGCCATGCTCTTTCAACAAGCGAATAAAAAAGTCGCCCTCGCTGTTGGCGCGGCCGTCCCAATCGATCAGCTCGTCCCACTTGTCTACGAAGCCGGAGACATACTCGTCTTTGTAGTGATCCGTATCACGGACTTTTAAAGGATCATTACCAAAATCTTGCGTTTTCTTTTCTTGGGTCACGTCGTTTTCCTTATCTTGTTCAACAGATGAAGAGAAAACGGGCCCCTCATGAGCCGTACAGCTATAGCACGTATCCTGTGAACAACCCGGTTGCCACTCTTCAAGCAACGGCAATTTATTACATCCAGTTGTTTCAGGACTTGCGCCCTGGGCAGGGATACGAGCCTGGCTCGTCAGATTGAGCGTGTTTGCGGTGTTCGCAAAGCAACGTTTGAATGTTCACCGACAGAAACTTGTTAAAAGTCTTCACTGACGGGATGAGGACCCGTGTTTGTGTAATCCCCATATCTTACCGTGTTGAGCAAAAAACGCCAGTGTTTTCCCTGATTTATTGCCGAATGACTTTCATAAACAGGAAAAACTGCCTGATTTTCCGGGAAATTCGCCTATTTTGGCGGTTGATTAAAAAATTTTGTACACAGATATTATAAACAACTATTTATATGAGTATTAAACAGCATTAATACTATTGCTATAATAGGGGTACTGCCCTTTAATCCGGGGCCGTTTTCTGGCATTATATTAATGATTACTAATCAGGGTTGAATAATACTCCAGACTAACCCGCCCTAGCTTTCGATACTCAAGAAAGCGTCTGCGAATTTAAGCTGTAACTTTATCGATACCATGCCGTATACGGCGACATTGCGCCACGATATGTATCGGCGAATAAAACTTATAGAAAGAAAGAGAGGACTTTAATGGCTGAGAAATATATCTTCACCTCTGAATCGGTTTCCGAAGGTCATCCGGACAAGGTTGCTGATCAGATCTCCGACTCCATTCTCGATGCACTGCTGGAGCAGGATCCCAAATCCCGCGTCGCCTGCGAGACCATGATCAATACCGGCATGGTTATCCTGTCTGGTGAGATCACCACCACTGCACAAATCGATATGCCGACCGTCGTGCGCGAGCGCGTCAAGGAAATCGGCTACAACAGCTCTGACATGGGTTTTGATTGGGAAACCTGCGCCGTGCTGGTTGCCCTGGACAAGCAGTCTCCCGACATCGCCATGGGTGTGGATGAAGGCGACGACAAGGAACAGGGTGCCGGTGACCAGGGCCTGATGTTCGGTTATGCCGCCGATGAAACCGACGTGCTGATGCCCGCGCCGATCACCTACGCGCATCGCCTGGTACGTCGTCAGGCCGAAGTCCGCAAGAACGGCACCCTGCCGTGGTTGCGCCCGGACGCCAAGAGTCAGGTCAGCTTCCGTTATGACAAGGGCGAGCCGGTGGGTGTCGACGCCGTTGTACTGTCCACCCAGCATAGCCCCGAGATTGATCTGAAGACCCTGCAGGACGCGGTTATGGATGAGATCATCAAACCGGTACTGCCTGAAAGCTGGATCACCAAGGACACCAAGTTCCACATCAACCCGACCGGCCGTTTTGTTATCGGTGGCCCGGTAGGCGACTGTGGTCTGACCGGCCGCAAGATCATCGTGGACACCTACGGTGGTATGGGTCGTCACGGTGGTGGCGCCTTCTCCGGCAAGGACCCGTCCAAGGTAGACCGTTCCGCCGCCTATGCCTGTCGTTATGTGGCCAAGAACATTGTTGCCGCCGGCCTGGCCAAGCGTTGTGAAATTCAGGTTTCCTACGCCATCGGCGTGGCCGAACCGACCTCTATCTCGGTTGACACCTTCGGTACCGGCAAGGTCTCCGAAGAGCGTATCGAAGAGCTGGTTCGTGAGCACTTTGATCTGCGTGCCGGCGGTCTGGTGAAAATGCTGAACCTGCTGCGCCCGATGTACGCCCCCACGGCAGCCCATGGTCACTTTGGTCGCGAAGACCTGGATCTCCCCTGGGAGAAGACCGACAAGGCCGAAGAACTGAAGAAAGCAGCCGGCATTTGATAAAATGCGGTTTTCGGGGGAGGTCCAGCCTCCCCCTGACTATAATGTAATCGTCAAGAATTCACTGGGGATCTGAGGAGCGCTGCAGCCTTGCTACCCAATCCGGTTGGAATCAGCCGGATTGGGTAGCAAGGTCAGGCTCAGACCACCCAGTCTAAATAAACAACGGCGCTCACCGTGAAATACGGAGCTACAACATGAACGCTGTTCCTAAAGACTTTACAGATTACAAAGTCGCGGACATCAGCCTTGCCGACTACGGTCGCAAGGAAATGGATATCGCCGAAACCGAAATGCCCGGCCTGATGGCATTGCGCGAAAAATATGGCAAGGACAAGCCCCTCAAGGGCGCTCGCATCACCGGTTCCCTGCACATGACCATCCAGACCGCTGTACTGATCGAAACCCTGGTTGAACTGGGCGCCGAAGTACGCTGGGCTTCCTGTAACATTTTCTCCACCCAGGACCACGCCGCTGCCGCTATCGCCGCACAGGGCATCCCGGTTTATGCCTGGAAAGGGGAAACCCTGGAAGAGTACTGGTGGTGCACCGAGCAGGTACTGACCTGGCCGAACGGCGAACTGCCGAACATGATTCTGGACGACGGTGGCGACGCCACTCTGCTGGTCCACAAGGGTGTGGAATTTGAAAAAGCCGGTGCTGTGCCGGATCCCGCCAAGGAAGAAAACGAAGAATTCCGTGCCGTACTGGGTGTACTGCAGCGCAACTTCGAAAGCAACAAGGGCATGTGGACCAAGATGGCCGAGTCCATCAAGGGTGTGACCGAAGAAACCACCACCGGTGTCCATCGTCTGTATCAGATGCACAAGAAGGGTGAACTGCTGTTCCCGGGCATGAACGTCAACGACTCGGTTACCAAGTCCAAGTTCGATAACCTGTACGGTTGCCGTGAATCCCTGGTGGATTCCATCAAGCGTGCTACCGACGTGATGGTTGCCGGCAAGATCGCGGTTGTCTGCGGTTACGGTGACGTCGGCAAGGGTTCCGCCCAGTCTCTGCGTGGTCTCGGCGCCAATGTCTGGATTACCGAAATCGACCCGATTTGCGCCCTGCAGGCCGCAATGGAAGGTTACCGTGTTGTCACCCTGGACGAAGCGGTTGGTCAGGCCGACATTTTTGTTACCACTACCGGTAACAAGGACGTCATCACCCACGACCACATGGCGGCCATGAAAGACCAGGCTATCGTCTGCAACATCGGTCACTTTGACAACGAAATCCAGGTCGAAAGCCTGCGCAAGTACGAGTGGATCAACATCAAGCCGCAGGTCGATCAGATCGTATTCCCCGACGGCAAGCGCATTACCCTGCTGGCTGAAGGTCGTCTGGTGAACCTGGGTTGTGGTACCGGTCATCCGAGTTTCGTGATGTCCAACTCCTTCACCAACCAGGTTGTTGCCCAGATCGAAATGTTCACCAAGCCGGAAAACTATCCGCTCGGCGTGTACGTACTGCCGAAGAAACTTGACGAAGAAGTTGCCGCCCTGCACATTGGCAAGATCGGCGCCAAGCTGACCAGGCTGAGTCAGGAACAGGCCGACTACATCGGTGTCCCGGTTGAAGGTCCGTACAAGTCTGAACATTATCGTTACTAAACACTAAGGGACGAGTGACCGGGGACGGATGACGGAGTTAGAACATCGACTTCGTCTCCGTCCTTTTTTATCTCGTTAACTGGAGCCTATGGAATCACAAAAGAAATACTCACCCGCTTTCAGCGTGGAGTTTTTCCCGCCCAAGTCGGAAGAAGGCGCGGAAAAATTGCGCAAGGTTCGCAAGAACCTGAACAAGGGTATGCAGCCGCGTTACTACTCGGTGACCTTCGGGGCCGGCGGCAGTACCCAGCAGGGGACATTTGACACTGTCGTTGAAATTCAAAAATCCGGTGATGATGCCGCGCCGCACCTGTCCTGCATCGGTTCCACCAAGGACAGCCTGCGCGATCTGCTGAACCGCTACAAGGAAAACGGTATCAAGCGTATCGTGGCCCTGCGTGGTGATATGCCCTCGGGCATGCGTGGCCCCGGCGAACTCCGCTACGCCAATGAGCTGGTCGAGTTCATTCGCGCCGAGACCGGCGATTACTTCGAACTCGAAGTGGCGGCCTATCCGGAGATTCATCCTCAGGCGCCGTCCGCCTCGGATGATCTGAAAAACTTCAAACGCAAGGTGGAAGCCGGCGCCGATACCGCCATCACGCAGTACTTCTTTAACCCGGATGCCTATTTCCGGTTTATCGATGAATGCGAGCGGATGAACGTCGATCTGCCGATTATCCCCGGCATCATGCCGATCACCAATTACAAACAGTTGTCACGTTTTTCCGAAATGTGCGGCGCCGATATCCCGCGCTGGATTCGCAAGCGTCTGGAAGACTTTGGTGACGACAAGGAATCCATCAAGCAGTTCGGTGAAGAGGTCATCACGGACCTCTGCCACACCCTGCTCGAGGCCGGCGCGCCCGGACTGCATTTTTACTGTATGAACCAGTCCGCTCCGACCCTGGCGATCTGGAAAAATCTCGGCATCGAGTCCTGAACGACCCTGGCAGGTTGCCGAACAGCAGCCCGGTCAGCCTTTCAGCCACACCTGCTTGACCCCCCTACAACGGGTCGGCATAGTGTGGCTTTATTCTTTTCAGAGCCATGATCGCCTATGTCCACAGACAAGCAGCAAATAATCGGCTGGCGCGAGTGGGTTCGCTTACCCAAACTGGGCATTGAACATATCAAGGCCAAGATCGATACCGGGGCCCGCACTTCGGCCCTGCATACCTTTGATCTGGAGGCATACCAGGACCAGGGCGTCAACATGGTCCGTTTCAAGATTCATCCTGTACAACATAGCTCGAAACAGATCGTTGAATGCCATTGTCCGGTGCTGGATCAGCGCTCGGTCACTGATTCCGGCGGGCACAAGGAAGATCGCTTTGTGATCAGTACCGAAGCCTGCCTGGGCGATGTATGCTGGGAGATCGAAATGACCCTGACCAACCGGGATACCATGCGCTTTCGCATGTTACTGGGGCGCACCGCCATGGCCGGCCGTTTTCTGGTCGACCCGCAAGCCTCTTATCTGGCCGGACATAGGCCCGGTCGCTGAGACAGGTTACACTATCACCCGTACTACCTCGAAATCCGGAGTCCGTATGAAAATTGCGATCATGTCACGGAACGCAAAACTCTATTCCAGCCGTCGCCTGGCCGAGGCCGCGAAGGAGCGTGGTCATGAAGTCAGCGTGATCAACCCGCTCAAATGCTATATGGACATTACCAGCATGCGCCCCTCGATCTATTACCGTGGCGAAAAGCTCGGGGGATTTGACGCGGTAATCCCGCGCATCGGGTCGTCTATCACTTTTTACGGAACTGCGGTTTTACGCCAATTCGAGATGATGGGCGTCTATCCCGTGAATGAGTCGGTCGCTATTGGCCGCTCGCGCGACAAACTGCGCTCTCTGCAACTGCTGGCGCGCAAGGGCGTGGGCCTGCCGGTCACCGGCTTTGCCCACGACGTGGACGACACCGATAGCCTGATCAAGCTCGTCGGCGGGGCCCCGCTGGTGGTCAAACTGCTGGAAGGCACCCAGGGCAAGGGCGTGGTACTGGCCGAGACCAAAAAGGCGGCGGAAAGCGTCATCGACGCCTTTCGCGAACTGAACGCCAACTTCCTGGTCCAGGAATTCATCAAGGAAGCCGGCGGCTCGGACATCCGCGCCCTGGTCATCGGCGAGAAGGTCGTGGCCGCGATGATGCGCACCGCCAGGGAAGGGGAATTCCGCTCCAATCTGCACCGCGGCGGCTCGGCCAAGGTCATCAAGTTGACACCGGAAGAGCGTTCCACGGCGGTACGCGCCGCCAAGACCATGGGCCTGAATGTCGCCGGGGTGGACATCCTGCGCTCCAACCACGGACCGGTGATCATGGAGGTCAACTCCTCGCCGGGGCTGGAGGGGATCGAGCTGGCCACCGGCAAGGATGTGGCCGGCCAGATCATCGACTTCATCGACAAGTCCGCCAGGCCCCACAAAACCAAGACGCGGGGCAAGGGTTGAATCGATGGACGCCGAGTTCATCTCCGTCAACGGCAATCGGATCCCGCGTAACAGCCGGGTCACGCTCGATCTGCCGGTTGCCCGACTCTATACCCACTCCCAGGTGGCCATGCCGGTCCAGGTTATTCGCGGCAAGAAACCCGGGCCGGCCCTGTTTGTCAGTGCCGCCATCCACGGCGACGAACTCAACGGCGTGGAGATCATCCGCCGCCTGCTCAATACGCCGGCTCTCAAGCGCCTCAGCGGCACCCTGTTCGCGATTCCCATTGTTAACGTCTACGGTTTTATCCAGCAATCACGTTACCTGCCCGACCGGCGCGATCTGAATCGTAGTTTCCCCGGCTCGGAGCGCGGCTCACTGGCCGCCCGGGTGGCCTACCAGTTCATGCACGAGATCGTCGAGCAAAGCACCCATGGCATCGATCTGCATACCGGGGCCATCCATCGCACCAACCTGCCGCAGATCCGCGCCAACATCGATGATCCGCAGACCGCCGATCTGGCCCACGTATTCGGCGTACCGGTGATCCTCAATGCCGATCTGCGCGACAACTCCCTGCGCGAGGCGGCGGCGGAAAAGGGCATTCCCATGCTGCTCTATGAAGCCGGCGAGGCGTTGCGCTTCGACGAGGTAAGCATTCGCGCCGGGCTCAAGGGCATCACCAATGTCATGCGCCATCTGGAAATGCTGCCGGCCTCCCGCAGCCGGCGCCAGCGCGAACACAAGCCCCTCTACGCCCGGGCCAGCAGCTGGGTCCGGGCCCCCGCCGGGGGCATTTTACGGACCATGGTGCCGCTGGGGGGCAGTGTGGAAAAGGAGCAGCTGCTCGGGATCCTGGCCGATCCCTTTGGTGAGCATGAGATCGAAATCCATGCCCCCTGCGACGGCATCGTGATCGGCCGCACCAACCTGCCGCTGGCCAACGAGGGTGACGCCCTGTTCCATATCGCCCGCTATCGCAAACTGGAGACCGTCACCGCCCGGGTTGAGGAGTTCACCGAACAACACCAGCCCGACACCGATCCCGGCAGCCCCCCCGACGCCGAGCCGCCCATTGTATGAAGAGCTTTAACGCAGAGGCGCAGAGAACGCAAAGAAAATTTTGAATTTTTAATGTTGAATTTTAAATTAACAGTGAGCTACACCAGAGACAGTCGCCGTGGATAACTCTGCAAGAGGCTTGATAAACCTGCTTGGTGTACTCTTATCCCTGAAGCCAAAATTCAACATTAAATTATTCTCTGCGCCTCTGCGGTAAATAATTTTTTTGATAAACTTGTACAAACAAATGCTACTAATTTAAATATACAGTCATGAATAACAAAGAATTAATGCAACGGGATCTGTCAGTGCTGTGGCACCCCTGCACCCAGATGAAGGATCACGAATCACTGCCGGTCACACCGATTAAACGCGGGGAAGGGGTCTGGCTGGAAGACTTTGACGGCAATCGTTATATCGATGCCATCAGTTCCTGGTGGGTCAACCTGTTCGGTCATTGCAATCCGCGTATCAACGACCGCATCAAACAGCAACTGGACTCGCTCGAGCATGTCATTCTGGCCGGCTTTACTCACCAACCGATCATCGAACTGTCGGAACGGTTGATCGACATCACGCCAGCCGGTCTGTCGCATTGTTTTTATGCCGACAACGGTTCCTCGGCCATCGAGGTCGCGCTGAAGATGAGTTATCACTACTGGCGCAATACCGGCAAGCCTGAAAAAACCAAATTCATTACCCTGGGTAACAGCTATCACGGCGAAACCCTCGGTGCGCTGGCCGCCGGCGATGTGCCTCTCTACAAAGAGACCTACAAGCCTTTGTTAATGGAAGTGATTACCGCGCCCTCACCCGACTGTTTTTATCGCGAACCGGGGGAAAGCTGCCGGGATTACAGTGCGCGCCAGTTCGAGCACATGCGCGCCCTGCTTGAACAGCATAGTGATGAAGTCTGTGCCGTGTTCATCGAGCCCCTGGTGCAATGCGCCGGCACCATGCGCATGCACGATCCGGTCTATCTCAAACTGCTGCGTGAGGCCTGTAACGAATACGGCGTGCATCTCATCGCCGATGAGATCGCGGTCGGCTTCGGTCGGACCGGAACGCTGTTTGCCTGCGAGCAGGCCGGGATTTCACCGGATTTTATGTGTCTGTCCAAGGGATTGACCGGCGGCTATCTGCCCGTTTCGGTAACCCTGACCCATGAGACCATTTATCAGGCGTTTTACGACGATTACGAAAAGCTCTCCGCCTTCTTGCACTCGCACAGCTACAACGGTAATCCGCTCGGTTGCGCCGCGGCACTGGCCACACTGGATATCTTCGAACAGGATGATGTGATCGAACAAAACAAGCGACTGGCAACTGTCATGCAGCAGGCAACCGAACACCTCAAGGATCATCCCCACGTGGGCGAGGTGCGTCAGACCGGTATGATCCTGGCGGTAGAGATGGTCAAGGACAAGGCGGCACGCATCAGCTATCCCTGGCAGGAGCGCCGCGGACTGCACGTTTATCAGCATGCCCTGAAAAACGAAGCCCTGCTGCGCCCCCTGGGCAACGTCTCCTACCTGATGCCGCCCTATGTCATTACTCCGGAACAGATCGAACACCTGGCCCGGGTTATGACCGAAGGAATCGATCTGGCTACCCGCGACTGACATCTGATCGTATGCGAATTCCCCGTTTCTATCAGGATCAACCCCTGCGCACCGGCATGACCATCGAGCTGGACGAAACCGCCATGCGCCACAGTATCGGTGTGCTGCGCCTGAAACCCGATGACAGATTGATCCTGTTTAACGGTGACGGCAAAGATTATACCGGCAAGCTGACGGCCGTATCGAAAAAACAGGCCAGTGTCTCTATCGAAGCATCGTATTCAGTAGACAACGAATCCCCGTTGTACAGCCATCTCGCGCTGGGTATCGCCAAAGGGGAGCGCATGGATTATGCGATTCAAAAAGCCGTGGAACTGGGCATCAATCGCCTGACCCCGTTGCAGACCGAACGCTGTGTTGTCCAACTGGATGACAGGCGTGAGCAAAAACGCCGGTCACACTGGCAGGGCATAATCCGCAGCGCCTGTGAGCAGTGCGGGCGGGCGGTCTTGCCGGAGCTCGATCCGGTGACTGCGTATCCTGCGTTTCTTGAGGCGCCTCTGGACGGACAGCGCATGATCCTCGATCCGCGCAGCGACCAGACCTTGTCGCAATGCAACCGACCGCCACAGCTGATCCTGATGATCGGCCCCGAAGGCGGCTTCAGCGCGGCCGAACGCAAACTGGCCTATCAGCACGACACTCTCGGCATACACCTCGGCCCGCGCATCCTGCGCACCGAAACCGCCGTCGTCGCCGGCCTCACCGCCGCGCAGACCCTGTGGGGCGATCTGGATCAACCCACTTCTTGATATCACAAGTAATAACGCAGAGGGCGCGGAGGCGCAGAGGCGCAGAGTTTAAAAATCAACAGACTCATGTTGAAAAGTTGAATAAGGCAGCTGAAGAACCGATAGTTCTTTATTCGGCACAAGAGAAATTTTTTCCTCTGCGCCTCTGCGCCTCTGCGTCCTCCGCGTGACATTCCAGAGAAGTCGAAAAAGGATTTACACCACCTGCAGGCGCTCGATGCGGGATTCGAGGTCGTCGATATCGGGAATGACAAGGGAGACACCGTCGAGCTGAACAAAGCCGGCAATGGACTGCCGGTTGCCGATATTGCGTGAGTCCGGGCTAATCTGCTCTTCCCGCGCCAGTTTCAGACTGGGAATCCCCTGGGTCACGATGGCAAGGTAGGGGAGCCGGGGATTACCCTGCAGAGTATTGAGTACGGCGATGCGTGCGCCGTGCAGGGTACCGGGGTTCTGCCCGCCACTGGCGACCTCAAACGCAATCAGGGGGACTTTATGTTCGCGCCAGGCGATCTTGCCCAGATACCATTCCGGGGCGTCCGGCAACGGCTCCGGCTCGATATAGCTGACCACTTCCGCCACTGCGGCATTGGGTAACAGTATCGACTCTTCGTACATCGGGATCTGCAGACAGTGAACGGCGTCACGGGCCTGTTTGCCGGTCACCGCCATCCCGTCGCGGCGGGTATTGATAGGAGTAATGTCAGCCATAGTCTGCCTGCCGTTGTGTCAGATATTCCATCAGTTTAGCGGCTAATTGCGTTGGAGTGCCAGTATAGCTGCTGAGTCCGGTATTGCGAACCTGGTCGGGCATGTTGCTGATGACGCAGCTGTCCGCCTCCTGGGTCCAGATTGGGCCACCCATGGCGTGCATGGCACGCACCCCCAGCACACCATCATCACACATACCGCTGAAAATAATCGCCCCGCTGTTCGCACCGAAACGCAACCCGATATCCGTGATTACTGTATCGATAGAAGGTGTGTAAAAGGACGGGATCGACTGCGGGAGCAACTCGACCACGCCGATGGGGTTGATTTTCAAGCGCTGGCTGACCGGCACCACAATGACATCGCCATGACGCAACGTGTGCCCGACCCGGGCCGGCATCACCCGTAAAGGGGTAATTCGATCCAGTTGTTGTGCCAGCAGCGGTTCAAAACTGGAACCCAAATGCTGGGCCAGAATCAGGCTGGCCGGCAAATCCGCCGGCAACTCGGCCAGGAAGTGCTTGACGGCATCGGGACCACCCAGTGACGCCGCCAACACCCAGACCTGACTGGCCAGTGCGTTATCCCGCGCCAGTAACGGCTCGTTGATAGTATAACTGCCCAGATCAATATCCGGCGCTTCCCATTCCGGTCGACCCGTAATCTCGGCAATCTTACCCATCAGCGTACCGAACCATTTACCCTTCTTACCCGGCTCGTTAAACGCCAGCACGCTGACATCATTAAAAATGATCGGGATGTCAGTCGATTCAAGTAGCTTTTCCAGCAAGGAATGGTGCTTTTCATCCGCCTCATCGAGATCAATCAGCAAAACATCGATTTTGTTGTGGGGAATTTTGGCGATAAAATTTTCGCTGAAAGGCTCATTCAGCATGACCCGCAGACCTGTACGCTCAAATACCTGCTGCAGCTGATTACGATGACGCGAAGAAGCAGTAGCCACGGCGACGCGAGTCCCGCGCAACTCATTCTGCTGCAGATTTACTGACATAAATATTATGCCACCCTTAGAAGCAGGTTTGCCGCGATCATCTTGTTCACGCCTGTTAATATCGAGTCAAAAGCATGCCTGGTTATCCATTATTACCAGGTGACGGGGCAGGATCATAACTTAATGATCGATCAACGTACCGATATTTTCCAGTAATGTTGCATCGTTGTAGGGCTTGCCCATGTAAACATTGACGCCGACATCCATGGCGCGCTGGCGGTGTTTTTCGCCTGTGCGTGATGTAATCATAATAACAGGTATATTCTGGGTGCGTTCATTACCACGCATGTTGGCTGCCAGTTCGTAACCGTCCATTCTCGGCATTTCAACGTCCAGTAACATGACATCGGGGATCTGATCCTGCAGCTGGGACAGGGCATCAACACCGTCTTTGGCCTGAACCACCTCGAAGCCGTTGCGTTCCAGCAAGCGTGTCGTTACCCGGCGAACCGTGATCGAATCATCCACGACCATGACTACCGGTTTAGTCTGCACTTTCGGCACTTCTTCCGGCGTAAGTTCGATCACATCTTCTTCATTCTGGACCGAGGCCAGACGGACCAGCACCGGGAGATCCAGGATCAATACCACACTGCCGTCACCCATAATGGTGGCACCCGAGATCCCGCGCAGGGTACTCAACTGCGGACCGACCGGCTTGACCACAATTTCACGACTGCCCATCAGGCCTTCCACCCGAATTGCCGCACGATAATCACCACTACGCACCAGCAACAATGGCAGTCGCTCATCATCATCCGGCACCGCCGGTAAATTACCGCCCAACAGGTTCCCCAAATGCAACAATTTGTAATCTTCGTTGACCCAGTGATAAACCGGCTCCTCGCTTTGCATCAGTGCGCGCAGTTCACTGTTGCTGATACGCTCCACGCCCTGAACATTGAGCAGAGGTACGGCATACAATTCATCACCCACATACACCATCAGGGCACGAGATATAGCCAGGGTCAGTGGCAGACTGATGGTAAAACTCGCCCCACGCCCCTCTTCCGTGTCGATTTCCAGCAGGCCGCCAAGCTGTTTGATTTCACTGTGCACCACATCCATACCAACGCCCCGACCGGCGATCTGGGTCACCTGCTCGGCAGTACTGAAGCCGGACTGCATAATCATGTTGAGCAGGATGTCTTTGGTAACCTTGTCTTCCGCTTTGAGCAGTCCGCGTTCGATGGCTTTTTTATGGATGGCCTTCAGATCCATGCCCTTGCCGTCGTCGTTGACCCGAATAATGACATCCGAGCCCTCGCGGGACAGGACCATGTTGATCGTGCCGGCAGCGGGCTTGCCGGCTGCCTGACGTTGTTCGGGACTTTCAATACCGTGCGCCACGGCATTACGCAGCATATGCTCGATGGGTGGAATAACCCGATCCAGCACCTGACGATCCAGTTCTGCGTCCATCCCCTCCAGGTGCAATTCCACCTGCTTGCCCATTTCATCGGCAGTTTGACGCACAATACGTCGTAGACGCGGTGCCTGACCCGAGAACGGCACCATGCGGGTGCGCATCAGGCCTTCCTGCAATTCCGTGTTAACCCGGGACTGTTGCAACAACAGGGTTTCCGATTCACGGGTGACATTCCCCAGAATCCCTTTGATACTGTCCAGGTCGTTGAGACTTTCCATCATCCCGCGAGACAGGTGCTGCATCTGGGTAAAACGGTCAAATTCGAGCGGGTCAAAGTCTTCGTAACCCTTTTCCAGACGCTCTTCTTTTTTGAACTGAATCTGGGTTTCCGCCTCGATCTCGAACTGGCGTAACTGCTCACGCAAACGCGATACGGTGTCATCCAGCTCCTGCAGGTTGAAACGGAAAGCGTTGGTCTGCTGCTCCATCCGCGAGCGGTAGATGCTTACCTCGCCGGCAAAGTTGACCAGATTATCAAGCAGGTCGGCACGAACCCGCACCTGTTCATACTGTACCCGCGAAGTCTTGCGCCGATCGCGCGCGCCGTCACTGTCGTCCTCGGCCAGTTCCTGTGTCGCCGCAGCGGCCGGGGTTTCCTCTGCCGGTTCCGGAGTCATTTGTGCAGCCGCATCCATCAGCTCAACCTGCGGCCCCTCTTCCAGGTGGATCACTTTGTCCTCGACAACGTCTTCGGAGGTTCCATCAACCATCTCCGTGACTTCAGCTTCCGTGTTTTCCGGCTCATCACCAGCCAGTCGACTCTGGCTGGAGCGTCCCAGCAGGGTATCCACTTCCTGAACCAGATCCTCTGCCGGATACGGGCGCAAACTCTGTTTGACCTGCTCCAGCATACCGACCAGCCGATCCTGGGCGCGCTGCACCAGCGTGAACATCGGCGGCGAAACCGGCATATGCCCATCCACCACGGCCGTCAGCATCGACTCGAGACTGTGGCCCAGATCACCGATTTCAGACACCCCGGCCATCCGTGCCCCGCCCTTGAGCGTATGCAGTTGCCGTTGCAGTGCCTCGATCAGATCGTGGTTATCCGGCTCATTGCGCCATTGCAACAGCGTGTTATCGCTTTGCTCGAGGATTTCCTCGCCTTCCTCAATGAAGATATCCAGCAGTTCTGTGTCATAATCCGCCGACGGGGGCTCCGCCGGTGCTGGTTCGCTCTCCTGCGGTTCGGGTGCTTG